>NZ_JAMZGM010000047.1 GCF_024158605.1 Sebaldella sp. S0638
TTTCGGACACCTGCCTTCTCTCAATTAGTTTACACAATCAAGATTTTTGTGTCCACTTTTTCATACTAACACCAATTTTTACTCTGCCGGATTTTACGTCATCTTCAGTTATTACACCTTTCACTCCCCCATAGTGATCCACGTGGCTATGACTGTAAATCACTGCTTTTACAGGCTTTTTAGGTCTGTTTTTATAATAAAGATCAAGACCTGCTTTTGAAGTTTCTGCGGCTACCAGCGGATCTATTATTATAAGACCGCTGTTTCCTTCTATAATTGTCATATTTGAAAGATCAAAACCTCTTATCTGATATACCCGGTCGGTTACTTTGAAGAGACCGTTAATGTTATTTATCTGTGCTATTCTCCACAAACTCGGATTTACAGTTGCTGGTGCACCTTTACCGTTCAAAAACTGAAAACTGTTCAAATCCCAGACATTATGTCCGTCGCTTCCTTTTATCACTAAGTCTGGAAGTTCTTCAATAAAACCTTTTTTAGCATCTTCAAAATCCTGTGTATCGCTGAACGGTAATTCGTTTAATACTTGATTATTTACATTTTTAGTGAAATTTGTTGCTTCTTTAGCTTCTTCTGCTGCGAATAAACTCATTGATAAAACTAAAGATAACATTACTATTTTCAATACATTTTTTTTATTTTTCATGAATTCCCTCCTAAATTTATTTAATAATTAAAAAATCAAAACTGTGAAAAACATCAGACAGAATTTTCATATAACCAGTAGTTTTATATAATTTTTTATTTCCTTAATAAATTTATTCTTTTTCAATTACATAAAGATACTCTATTTAAGATAAAATAAAAATTTCTTATATCTTTTATCAACTTGAGAAAATAATAATATTCAATACAGAGTATATTAATTTTGATAGGGTTAAATAATTTTAGATCTAAAAATAATTTTTCGAATTGAGTTTGTAATGTTTAATTTTTTATGTACTATGTCTTTTATTTCTACATAATTACAGTCATAAATAAAACGCAGAATTAAAAACATAGCTTGCTAATTAAAAATATTATATAACTTCAATATTAGTTTGTCAATCAATAAATAAAATACACAAATCCTTAATCATTATTATGTATTTTATAATTTACTGTCTTTAAAATAATTTTTCTGACTATATTTATTATTTGGGAATTATTTTATTATCTTCCGGAATATTTCCTTTTTTATATAAAAAATTCTATATTTTTATAAAATAGTTCAAAAAAATTTTATTATGGTTTTTTTTACTTATATTTTCTTATTTTATAAGACATTTTATTTTTATTAATCAAAAATACATTTAATAAAAATGTTCTGCTAAATCCGGATTGAAATTCTATCCAGACTCTTCGCAGAACATTTTTACTCTGATGACAAACCAGACCATATCAGGTTAAAAAGCGAATCTATTTTCTTATCATCTAAGGTCAGATTATTTAATATCACATCCTGAACTATTACATCATGTAAAACCGAGGTAATAAATGATATCAATATATTTGTTGATACATCTTTTATCGCTTTATTTTCTTTTAATTTTTCCAAAAATTTCCAGTATACATCTTTTTCTACTCTTATTTTTTTCTTCATCTCTTTTTTTATATATGAAGAACCGTTAACTATTGTGACATAGTTTATAATATGCGGATTATTTTTATAAAAAATTATCATTTTTGTTATAAATGACTTAAACTCTTTTTCCAGCTCTTCAACACTGCAGTTATCATAAAAAGCAATGTATTCTTTCGGCTTTATAGTGCTGTTAAGCTGATCAAAACAATAAAAACATAAAGAATTAATAATTTCTTCTTTTCCTTTATAATAATAGTAAATATTTCCTGGACTTATTTTTATTTTCTGTGATAATAATGCTATTGAGGATCTTTCTAAACCAACTTCCCATATTAATTTCAACATTCCGGTCAAAATTTTTTCTTTTGTATGTAAAAACTCCATGATATACTCGACTCCCCTTCAATAAAACATTGTTACTACTATCATATCACACTATTAATAAAAAACAAATACAATTTTCGCTATTTTAGTATCTTTTTTTCAGATTTATGCAATTATTCCTGTTAAAAATAAAGTTACAATATCATTTATTTTTTCATCATCAAGAGAAATATTATGAAGTAAAACATCCTGCTTTAAGAATTCATATATTACTGTTGTAAAATATAAAATCATTGTTTGTGTAGGTATCTGCTTTACCATTTTCTTCTCTTTCAGTTCATCTAAAAATACTGAGTAAGACTCTACATAGTTAAGCATTCTTTTTTTCAAATCATCTGATAAATATGACGAACTCTTTGCTGTTATCATATAATTAAGAATATAAGGATTTTCTCTGTAAAAAACTATAATTTCTTTTAGAAAATATCTGATTTTGTCCTCTACATTTTCATTAGTATAGTTATCTCTTATATCTTTATAAATATCTCTTCTTACAGAAGAAACTAATTGCTCAAAACAATAATAGTAAAGCGTATTTAATATTTCTGTCTTGTCAGTAAAATAATAATATATGTTTCCCGGGCTTATTTTTATCTTCTTAGCCAGTGAGCCGATAGAAGCTTTTTCTAGTCCTTTATCCCAAATTAATTCCAACATTCCCACTAAAATCTTTTCTTTAGTATCCATATCTATTTTCCTTTCAACATTAAGATTAAAATAATTATAACATATTTAAATATTGAAACGATATAATTTTTTTTAAAATAACTTTTTTTAAGAAAAAGAGGGTTATAAAAACCCCCTTTCAACTATTTTTTAAAAGCTATTTTTTTTACATCGTCATAAACTTTGGCGAAATAAAATTTCATATCGTCTTTTATTTCTTGAGGAAGCTCTTCAGTATCTATTTTATTATCAAACGGCAGTATTACTTCCCTTATTCCCACTCTGTGCGCACCAATGACTTTCTCCTTTATTCCGCCTACTGCAAGCACTTCTCCCGTTATAGTTATTTCTCCGGTCATTGCCACATCCTGTCTTACTTCTTTATTAGTAAGGACAGATATAATTGCAGTTGTAATAGTAACTCCGGCAGACGGTCCGTCTTTTGGCACTGCTCCTTCTGGAAAATGTAAATGCACATCATCCGTTTCATAAAACTTATCTTTTACTTTCAGCTTATTTTTTATTGATCTTACATAAGAATAAGCTACCTTTGCAGATTCTTGCATAACGCTTCCCAATTTACCTGTAAGCAGCAGATTTCCTTTACCTTCCATTTTCACAGCCTGAACTTCAAGTGTTGTTCCACCTACAGATGTCCATGCAAGGCCATTTACTACTCCGATCTTTCCTTCTTTTTCTTTCATTTTGTCAGGTCTGAATTTGGCATTTCCAAGATAATTTTTTATTTTATTTTTATTTATTACTATCTTGGCTTTTCTTTTATCCACCACTTCTTTAGCCACTTTTCTGAAAACTTTGCTTATTTCACGGCGAAGGTTTCTTACTCCGGCTTCTCTTGTATATTCATTTATTATTTTAAATATTGCATCATCATCAAACTCTACTTTGTAATCCTTTAATCCGTTTTCTTCCTGAGTCTGAGGAATCAGATATCTTTTTGCTATATTAAGCTTTTCGAATTCTGTATATGATTCTATGTATATTATTTCCATTCTGTCTCTCAAAGGGCCTGGTATTCCGCCAAGATCATTTGCCGTAGTTATGAAGAATACTTTTGATAAATCAAAAGGTGCATCTACATAGTGATCTTCAAATGTGTTATTTTGTGCGGGATCCAGAACTTCCAGCATTGCTGATGAAGGATCTCCCCTAAAGTCAGACGCCATTTTATCTATTTCATCAAACAGCATAACAGGGTTATTAACACCTATCTGTTTCAATGCACTGATTATTCTTCCAGGCATTGATCCTATATATGTTCTTCTGTGTCCTCTTATTTCTGCTTCATCTCTTACACCGCCAAGTGAAATTCTTACGAATTTTCTGTCCATTGCTCTTGCTACAGAGTGTGCAAGTGATGTTTTTCCTACTCCCGGAGGTCCTACTAAACAAATAATCGAACCTTTCAGGTTATTATTTAATTTCTTTACTGCAAGAAATTCAAGAATTCTTTCTTTTACTTCCTCAAGTCCATAGTGATCCTCATTTAGAATTTTTTCTGCCTTCTCTATGTCAATACTGTCTTCAGTGGAAGTAGTCCACGGTATATCAAGTATTGTCTCTACATAAGATCTGATAACAGATGCTTCCGCTGAGTAATCAGGCATTTTTTTCATTCTGGAAATTTCTTTTCTGAGTTTTTCTTTCAGTTCTATAGGGATTCCTGATTCTTCCATTCTTTCAGCGAGTTCTTCCACTTCATCCTCAGAATCAGTATCATCTCCCATTTCTTCCTTCATGGCCTTGATCTTTTCTCTCAGATAATAATTTTTCTGTACTTCGGCCATTTGTTCCCTTACTTTATTCTCAATATCTTTTTCCAGTGAGAAAATCTCTATTTCTTTTTCAAGTATGCTCAAAATCTTGTATGCTCTTTGCTCTATATCAAGAATCTCAAGCAATTCCTGTTTTATTCTTGTTTCTATTAACAGGTTTGTACATATCAGATCAAAAGCCTTATCAATATTCTTGATCTCTTTCAGGTTATAAATAAGATCCGGCAGAATTCTTCCTGTTATTTTTGCATAATTTTCAAATTCTTCTATTACTTTTCTTTTTAATGCTTCCGCCTTTGTTTCTTCTATTGGTTTCGAGAAAATATCTTCATAATCGGAATAATAAATTCCGTCTTCTTCCATTACCTCTTTTATTAATACTCTGTGTTTAGCTTCTACAAGTACTTTCACATTTCCATTAGGCATTTTTACAGTTTGAAATATATGAACCAACACTCCTATACTGTATATATCTTCTGGAAAATTTGGTTCTTCCATGTTAGGGTCTTTCTGTGTAGACAAGATAAGCTTATTATTATATTTGGAAATTGCTTTTTCCAAACTAGCCAGACTCGCCTCACGCCCCACGAATATCGGAGTTACTACTCCGGGAAAAACTACCAAGTCTCTAGTTGCAATAAATGGTTTTTTTATCATATTGCCTCCTAACCTTTACTCAATAATTATTTCATCTTTATTTTTTACTGCTTCTTTAGTTACTGTAACTTTTTTAATATTTTTCTTAGAAGGAATATCATACATTATATCTATCATTATACCTTCCATGATTGATCTAAGACCTCTGGCTCCGATTTTTCTCTCATATGCCATTTTTGCTATTTCTTCTATTGCATCTTCCTTAAACTCAAGGCTTACATTCTCAAGCTCAAGATATTTCTTATACTGCTTTATCAGTGAATTCTTCGGCTCTGTCAGTATTTTTACCAGAGCTTCTTCATCCAGACCGCTAAGAGCTGTAATTATAGGAACTCTTCCTACCAGCTCGGGAATAAGCCCGAATTTGATAAGATCTTCCGGAAGAACATTCTTAAAGATAGTAAGTGCATTAAGTTTTTCTTTTGTATGATCCACACCGAAACCTACTCTTTTTATATTAAGTCTGTTTTCTATCTTTTCTTCAAGCCCTTCAAATGCACCCCCTACTATGAATAAAATATCCTTAGTATCTATTTCTATCATTTCCTGATTAGGGTGTTTTCTTCCGCCCTGCGGAGGAACAGAAGATACTGTTCCTTCTATTATTTTTAACAGTGCCTGCTGGACACCTTCACCGGAAACATCTCTTGTTATAGACATGTTTTCAGATTTTCTTGCTATTTTATCTATTTCGTCAATGTAGATTATTCCGTGCTGAGCCGCATTTATATCATAATCTGCAGCTTTTATCAGTTTCAGCAATACATTTTCCACATCATCACCGACATATCCTGCTTCAGTCAGAGTAGTTGCATCAGCTATAGCAAAAGGCACATTCAGTATCTTTGCCAGTGTCTGCGCCAGTAATGTTTTCCCGCTTCCTGTAGGTCCTATCAGAAGCACATTTGATTTTTGCAGCTCTATATCATCCACATTCTGAAGTTTGTGGGTTATTCTTTTATAATGGTTATACACCGAAACTGCCAGTACCTTTTTAGCCTCATCCTGACCTATAATATAATCATCCAGTTTCTTCTTTATCTCACTAGGCTTATATAACTTTAATCCGTGATCCTGTTCCAGATAATTATCATACTTCATCTCATCTTCTATTAAGTCATAGCACGATTCTATACATTCATCGCAAATAAATACCGTATTATCCGGATTTGCAATCAGTCTGTATACTTCATCCTCATACTTATCGCAAAATGAGCATTTATGTACTTTCTTATTCACTTTTTCACCTCTATTATTCTATCACTTTGTCTATCAGCCCATATTCCAATGCTTCATTTGCATTCATAAAGTTGTCTCTTTCAGTGTCCGAATATATTTCCTTGATATCTTTACCTGTAGCTTCACTTAATATTCCATTAACCAGGGTCTTTATTCTTTCCATTTCTCTTGCCTGTATCAACACATCAGTTGCCTGTCCCTGAGCACCGCCCAAAGGCTGATGGATCATAATTCTGGAATTAGGCAGTGAATACCTTTTTCCTTTTGTTCCTGCTGCAAGAAGCAAAGCTCCCATGCTTGCAGCCTGCCCTACACATACTGTAGATACGTCGGCGTTAATATGACGCATTGTATCGTATATTGCAAGACCTGATGTTATTACACCTCCGGGACTGTTAATATAAATTGTGATATCTTTCTCGCTGTCCTGTGCATCCAGAAACAGAAGCTGTGCTATTATTGAATTAGCCATATTATCTTCTACTTCTCCGCCCAGAAATATTATTCTGTCTTTCAGCAGTCTTGAATAGATATCATAACTTCTTTCTCCCCGGCCGTCATTTTCTATTACTATCGGATTATACATATGATGTTTAGCCTCCTTAATTTATAAAGTATCATACTATCCTTATAATTTCCTTATTTTTCCTTTGCTTCTTTCATTAAAAACTCAATTGTTTTTCTAGCGATCAGGTCATACTTTATACTATTTACGAAATTGTTATAATTTCCGGCTCTTTTAGCTTCGTTTACAAGCTGTGCTTTTTCCATACCGTACATAGCTGCTACTTCTTCTATTTTTTTCTCTACTTCATCGGCTTCTGCTGCTATATTTTCTAATTTAGAAATTTCGCTGATTACAAGGTCGGCTCTAACTGCTTTTTCTGCATCTTCTTTTAACGGAGCTCTCATGCTTTCGATACTTTGACCTGTCATTTCCACATATTTACCTAAGTCCATTCCCTGCATTCTTAACTGAGAATCAAACTGTCTTAATCTTTGGTCTATTTCTCTTTCGATTAATACTTCCGGTATATCAAGTTCTGCATTAGCTACTATCTGCTCAAGAACTTTGCCTTGGAATTCATTATCAGCTTTCATTTTTTCAGAATTTTCAAGTCTTTCTTTTGTTTTTGTCTTTAATTCTTCCACATTTTCAAAGTTTTGATCTTTTGCGAATTCATCATTTAATTCAGGCTTTTCAAGTCTTTTTATAGTATTTACTTTTACTTTGAACATAGCCGGCTTACCTGCAAGGTCAGCTGAATGATATTCTTCAGGGAAAGTAACATTTACTTCTATGTCTTCGCCTTTTTTATGTCCTGCTATCTGATCTTCAAAATTATCTATAAATGATTTTGAACCTAATTTAAGATCGAATCCTTCTGCTTTTCCTCCTGCAAATGCTTCTCCGTCTACGAATCCTTCAAAATCAATATTTACTACATCATCAAATGTTGCTAATTCAGCATCTTCTATTTCTTTAAGTTTTCCGTTTGCTTCTCTTAATCTGTCAAGTTCTGCTTCCAAAACTTCATCAGTGATTTCTACTCCGGCTTTTTCAGCTTCTATTCCTTTGTATTCTCCGATTTTAATTTCAGGCATTACCTGTATTTCCCCTACTAATTCCAATTTATCATCATCAACATTGAATTCTTTTATTTTTAAATAATCTATAGGCTTTATTCCTTCTTTTTCAAGTATTTCCTGATATTCATCCTCAATTACTTTGTTGGCCATTTCTTCTTTTATGTTTCCTTCGTAATTCTTTTCAATAACATTATCAGGTACATGCCCTTGTCTGAAACCATCCATTTTTACATTTTTTTTCAGAGTTTTTATTGCTTCTTCCTTCATTTTTGCTACATCGTCTTTTTCTCTAGTTATCTTTACCTCATATTTTGATCCTTCTAGTTTTTTGATCTCGTACATTTTTCCTCCTAATTATATTTAAAATCTTTTAGTTTCAATTCTATAAAAAAATCATTTTTACCGTATTTCAGAACCGGAGTATAAAGGATTTCCATCTTTTTACCGGATTTTTGTGTGTTTATTTTATCTCCCAGATTATAGCCGATTACAGGTAATCTTTTATTGCCTCTGGCTACCATTCCTTTAAAATGTCTGGAGTCCACACCAAATTTTGTATAATTTAACAGTGTCACATCATCATCTATAAAATTCGGTTCCTGATTATCAAGACCAAATGGTGACAGCTTATTTATCTCCCTTACGAGAGTTTTATTTATATTTTCTATTGATAAATATGAGTCTATAAGAAATTTTTTCTCTATATCTGATTTATTCAGTCTGTAAAGTCTGTTTTTCAAATACTTTTCTATCTGAAACAATACTTTTTCTGTTACGAGAAAGCCTGCTGCCAGATCATGTCCCCCGAATCTCTCAAATTTGTTGGATATTTCCTTGAGTATATCAAATATATTCAGTCCTTCCACACTTCTGCACGAAGCTTTTCCGTAACCGTTTTTTATTGATATAATTATTACAGGTATATTATATTTTAGTGATAACCTTGAGGAAACCACCCCTGTTACCCCGGAATGCCATTTCTTGCTCTTCATAAATATATATTTGGGCTTTTCTTTCATTTTTGCGATTTTTTCTTCAATCTCGTTATAAATATTTATTTCAAGATAACGTCTTATCTTATTAGCCCTTTTCATTTCTTCTATGATATTAAAAATTTTAAAATCATCTTTTTCTATGTAAAAATCAACAACCATTTTTGAACTGTCTATTCTTCCCAGTGCATTCAGCATTGGTGCAATATAGAAGCCGATATCGCTCGTATTTATACTGCGAGCATTTAATTTCAGATATATTATCAGGTATTCCAGACCTTTTACCCTTGTTTTTTTCAGGTTTGCCAGTCCCTGTTTTATTATAAACCTGTTTTCGTCAGTCATCGGCACTACATCTGCCACAGTTCCTATCATCACTATGTCCATATAGTCATGAAGTATTTTTTTACTTACACCGAGCCTTTCATAAACAGCATCTGCCAGTTTATATGCCACGCCTGAGCCTGACAGATGCTTAAAAGGATAGGTTTTGCTAATCTTTGGATTTATTGTTTTTACATCCATTTTTATTTTGTTTATCTGTCTGTGATGGTCGGTTATTATTAAATCTATTCCGTTTTTAGTCAGAAGTTCTATTTCTTCAATACTTCCAAAACTTGTATCCACTGTTATTACCAGTTTTGCATTTCTCTTTTTTATATAATTAACAAAATGCTTGTTGATTTTTGAGCCTTCATGCACCCTGTTTTGGATAAAGTAATCTACATTAATACCCAGATTTCTTAATACTATTATTAAATAAGCTGTTCCGGAAATTCCATCTACATCATAATCACCGTAAATAAAGACTTTTTCCTTATTTTTTCTAGCAACGATAATTCTTGCGACTATCCTTTCCATATCCTCAAATAAAAATGGATCATTAATATTTTCCATTGACGGATTCAAAAATTTTTCTACGTCTTCTTTATTTGTAATTCCTCTGTTCAGTAATAACTCCGTTATTAACTTATCAGTATTAAACTCCTTACTCTTACTCTGAATGTATTCATCGTTATAATTTAATAACTCCCACCTCATAGAATCACTCGCTATCTTTTTTAGATATCTGGTTAAGGATCGAAGATATTTTTACTCCGTATTCCGCAGTATTATCTATATGTATTCTTACTTCCGGAGTATGTCTTACTGTCAATTCCGAACCAATTGCCTTTCTAAAAAAGCCTTTTAGTTTATTCAGATCTTCTATGAGTTTTTCTTTATTTAGTTTTTCATCTATATCTAAGATGGAAAAAAATAAATCAACATATTTCCCGTCTTTGCTGAGAGTCGTTTCTTTTATAGTTACCAGCCTTCTTATTTTATCATTTTTTACCTCTGTAAGAAGAACCGTTCCTATTACTCTTGATATTTCTTTTTCCAGTCCCTGTCTTTTTCTATCATTCATATAATCACCTTATCTAGGAATCTCTTCTAATACGTAAGCTTCTATAAGATCTCCTTCTTTTATGTCGTTAAAGTCCTTAATTCCTATTCCGCATTCCTGTCCGTTTATTACTTCTTTTGCATCATCTTTAAATCTTTTCAACGAACCGATTTCACCTTCATATAGAATTATTCCGTCTCTAAGTACTCTTATTTTGGAATCTTTCAACACTTTTCCGTCTACTACCACAGCTCCGGCTATATTTCCTACTCCTGTTACCTTGAATACTTTCTGTACTTCTATTCTTCCGTTGTATATTTCTCTGAATTCAGGATCAAGAAGTCCTTTCATAGCTTTCTCTATTTCTTCTGTAATATGGTAAATTACATTATAAGTTCTTATTTCTACACCAAGTTTTTCGGCTTCATTTCTTGCAGGTGTAGTAGGTCTTACGTTAAATCCTATTATGATCGCATCAGAAGCTTCTGCAAGCTTTACGTCACCTTCTGTAATTGCTCCCGAACTAGCCTGTATAATATTTATCATTACTTTTTCATCAGATAATTTTTCAAGTGATTCTCTTAATGCTTCTACAGAACCTTTAGAATCAGCTCTTATTATACATTTTAATTCTTTAAGCTGCTGTTCTTCCAATTCTTTTGACAGACTTTCCAGTGATATATGTTTTTTCTTGTTTTGTTCGTTCTGTTTTCTTTCTTTCAGGAAGTCTTCTACTATTTTCTTAGCCTGTTTGTCGTTATTAACTACATACAGCACATCTCCGGCTTCAGGTATATTGTTAAATCCTGTGATTTCCACCGGTTCTGAAAGACTTGCTTTTGTTTTTTTCGAACCTCTGTCGTCTACCATTGATCTTACTCTTCCGTGAGATTCTCCTGCTACAAAGATATCACCTATTTTCAGACTACCTTCCTGAATTAGTATATCTGCCACAGCTCCCATTTTCGGGTCAAGTCTTGACTCTATTACTACTGCTTTTGCTCTTTTCTTAGGATTTGCCTTTAATTCAAGGAGTTCTGCAGTAATCGTTATTGTTTCCAGAAGTTCTTCAAGATTTATTCTGTTTTTAGCGGAAATTTCCACGAATTCAGTTTGTCCTCCCCATTCAGGAGCTATCAGTCCGTATTCAAGAAGTTCCTGTTTTACTTTCATAGGATTCGCATCCGGTTTGTCTATTTTGTTTATTGCTACTATTATAGGAACTCCAGCTTCTTTAGCATGTGATATTGCTTCTACTGTCTGAGGTTTTACCCCGTCATCAGCAGCTACTATAAGAATTGCTATATCTGTTACTTTAGCTCCTCTTGATCTCATTTCAGTAAACGCTTCGTGACCCGGTGTATCTATAAATGTTATTTTCTGATTTTTCCACTTTATCTGGTAAGCCCCTATCTTTTGTGTTATTCCTCCAGCCTCGTCATCCATTATATGTGTCTTTCTCAATGAATCCAAAAGTGATGTTTTCCCGTGATCTACGTGTCCCATTATTGTAATTACCGGTGGTCTTAATACAAGATCATCCGCTTTATCCGATATTTCAAGTTCGTATTTATCTCCGTAGCTTATTTCTTCTGCTTCTTCTTTTTCTATAAGAACATCATATTCCATTGCTACTTCTTCTGCTTCTTCAAAGTTCAGTATAGCGTTTGCAGTAAGAATTTTCCCCATCATGAAGAATTTTTTTATAATATCAGAAAGATTTAATCCTAATTTTTCAGCAAGTTCTTTTATAGAAATTTCCTCTCCTATTGTAATCATACCTACTTTTTCCACTTCGGCTCTTACAAGGTCATTTCTCTCAGCTGTCTTATCTCTTTTCTTGAACTTTTTCTTTTTGTCTTCTTTTCTGAAATCTGATCTGATATCACTAAGTTTTCTTTCTTCGTCTTTTTTTCTTTTTTCTTCTTCGTATTTCTTTTTATCAAACTTTTTCTTAACAGACGGCTTTATTGTTTTTGTCTTTTTATCATCTGCTGCTGCCGGAGCTGCTGCTCCTTTTGCATTATCCTTGTTCCCTCTGTAATCATTGCTTCTGTTGCCCTGATCTCTTCCATATCCGGAACCTCTGTTTTGTCCGTCTCTGTTTTGGTTGTCTCTATTTTGGTTATAACCTCTGTTTTGCCCGTCTCTGTTCTGGTTGTCTCTATTTTGGTTATAACCTCTGTTTTGCCCGTCTCTGTTCTGGTTGTCTCTATTTTGGTTATATCCTCTGTTTTGTCCGTCTCTGTTTTGATTATCTCTGTTTTGGTTATATCCTCTGTTTTGTCCGTCCCTGTTCTGATTATATCCTCTATTTTGTCCATCTCTGTTCTGGTTGTCTCTGTTTTGGTTATATCCTCTGTTTTGCCCGTCTCTGTTCTGGTTGTCTCTATTTTGGTTATATCCTCTGTTTTGCCCGTCCCTGTTCTGGTTGTCTCTGTTTTGGTTATAACCTCTGTTTTGCCCGTCTCTATTTTGATTATCTCTGTTTTGGTTATAACCTCTGTTTTGCCCATCCCTGTTCTGGTTGTCTCTATTTTGATTATAACCTCTGTTTTGTCCGTCTCTATTCTGGTTGTCTCTGTTTTGGTTATATCCTCTGTTTTGCCCGTCTCTATTTTGATTATCTCTATTTTGGTTGTATCCTCTGTTTTGGTTGTCTCTGTTTTGGTTATATCCTCTGTTTTGTCCGTCTCTGTTCTGGTTGTCTCTGTTTTGATTATATCCTCTGTTTTGCCCGTCCCTGTTCTGGTTGTCTCTGTTTTGGTTATATCCTCTGTTTTGCCCGTCCCTGTTCTGGTTGTCTCTGTTTTGGTTATAACCTCTGTTTTGTCCGTCTCTATTCTGGTTATCTCTGTTTTGATTGTAATTTCTGTTTTGTCCGTCTCTATTTTGACCAGATCTGTTTTGATTATTTTTATCCTGTTCACGACTTTGATTTTGGTTATCTTTGTCATGATTGAAATTTTTATTTGAGTTATTTACTGTATTCTCCATATTTTTATTCTCAGATTTCACTGCCTTTTCTATATTATTTTTTACAGTTTTGACTTCTGTATGTTTCTCTGTTCTGACATCTTTTGAACCTTTATCCGCTTCTACACTATTAAAGACTATTTTTTCTTTTACAATGTGATTATCACTTTTCACTTTGTCTTTACTGGTGCTTGGTTCTTTTTTGGAACTCATATCCGGGGCTGATGCTTTTTTCATTTTATCTCTAATTGATTTTTCCTGATCATCACTTAATCCTGATAAATGAGACTTTACGTCAACTCCGACTTTTTTTAGTCTATCTATAAATTCCTTATTCTCAAATCCAAGTTCCTTTGCCAACTCATGTACTCTCATTTGTCACCTCCAACTTTTTCATTATTCCCTCTACGGCTCTTTTATTCGTAATCCCTACGATATTAAGATTTCTTTCGAATATTTTCTCCAGATCTTCTCTCTTTCCTGTTACTATTTTCTTCACCTTGTGTTTTTCACAAAGATTATCTAATTCTATCATATGATTTTTCTTTATATCTGCGGGAACTACTATTAGTTTTACCCTGCCTCTTTTCATGGCCTCCATGGTTTCTTCCATTCCGTAAACCAAATTTTCAGAGCCTCTCATACTTTTTAAAATATCTAAAATATCTTTATTCTTCTTTTTCAGCACACTCAGAATCTTCATCAGTTCGTCCGGCTCTACTTTAAATTTCTTATGCTTTGACAATGCATTCAAACATGCCGGATTATCGCATAAGTAGAAACCTCTGCTCTGAATCTTCTGATCAATGTCATAAAGATATCTGCCGTCTACAGATGAAAATCTAAATAGATTTTGCTTTCCATTTCGCTTTTTGCAGATTATACACATTCTTTCGGGCATAACACCTACTCTTCTTCCGGCTCAGAGTCAGCTGGAAGTTCTGAAGTAAAGATGTCTATTTTTATACTGCAAAGTTTTGCTGCAAGTCTTGAGTTCTGACCTTTTTTCCCTATGGCCAGTGATAACTGATCACTTACTACTTCTACCTTTGCTATCTCTTCCCCATTATCTTCAATAATTTCCACAGAAATTACCTCTGCCGGATTTAAAGCGTTTTTCACGAAATATCTTATGTCCTCGTTCCACAAAACAATATCTATTTTTTCACCTTTTAGTTCATCAATTATACTTTGAATTCTCATTCCGCCTTTTCCTATGCAGGCACCCTTTACATCAAGATTGGGATCATCAGAATAGATCGCGACTTTTGTTCTGCTTCCCGCTTCTCTTGCTACGGATTTTATTTCTATTACTCCGTCTTCTATCTCAGGAATTTCCAGCTCAAACAGCTTTCTTATCATTTCTTCCGATTTTCTTGAAATAAAAGTTTTTGTGAATTTTGTTCCTTCTTCTACTTTACCGATATATACTTTTACTCTGTCTCCCTGTTTAAAGATATCTGTATCAGACAGCTCTTTTTCCGGGATTATAGCTTCCAGCCCGTTTATATCTATATAAAGGCTTCCTTTTTCATCTACTTTTCTTACTATACCGGTTACTATAGAATTTTCTTTTTCTTTAAAGTTGTTATAAATATTTTGTTTTTCACATTCTCTTACTTTTTGTATTACTATCTGTTTTGCATTTTGTATTGCGTTTCTTTTAAAGTCCTCGGCATTTATTTCCAGTTCCACAACGCCTCCTACTTTCGCCCTTTTTTTGAAATTCTTAGCGTCGTCCAAGCTTATTTCGTATTCGGGATTTTCCACCTCATCGACTATTTCTTTTCTGGAAAAGACTTTTACTTCTCCGGTATCATGATTTATCTTTACCTCTGCGTTTTCTTTTTCTCCGTAATTCTTTTTATATGCTGCAAGCAGGGCTGTCTCTATGGCTTCCAGTAATTCTTCTTTTTTTATTCCCTTTTCTTTTTCTAGTTCATCCAAAGCCTCTAAAAAGATTCTCTGATCTTTCGCTTTCATACTTCCTCCTTAAAATCCGGCATTTCAAATATGAGATTTGCCTTTTTTACTTTTTCTAATGGAATATTTATTAGTGTTCCTTCTATGTTTACTACTACTTCATTATTGATAAAGTCTACCAAATCTCCCGTCAGAACTTTTTTATCATTAACCTTACTTTTTAGAGCCAGTCGTATTTTCTTGCCTTTGAATCTCAAAAAATCTCTTTCTTTTCTTAATCTTCTTTCTATCCCTGGCGTAGAAACCTCTAAAAAAAACTTATCTTTAATAAAATCCTCTATCAGTGGATCTACCTTTTCGCTGAAACCAACACAATCTTCTATGCTTGTTACTCCGTCTACTCTTTCTATATATATTCTTAAGTAGTTATATCCTCCTTCTGATACATATTCAAGATCGGCTAATTCCAGATTCATTTCGTCCAAATAAGAAGTTATGGTTTTTTCTATTTCTAAAAGAATCTGCTCCATTTTTTACTATCACCTCTTTATTTAAAAAGCAAAGAGTGGAATGAACCACTCTTGCACCTAAGATTATTTTTCAATAACTATAATATCATATTTTCCCTAAGATTTCAAGGGTTTTATATAAAAAATATATGGGAGTATTTAGAAAAGTTATTGCTTTTTATTACAAGTATATTCAATATGCCTAAAATACTTAGTTGTAGAATATATTATATCAGAAATATTTCCATAGCCTGTCCCAAATATAACTATCGTTTAATTTTATGGATTATATTTAAAATGATAAAAATATGTGATTTAAAAAAAAATAGATTTTTAGTGAGTAATTTCTTTTTTTGAGTAAAAAATAAATTATTCCTGATATAATTTATCAGGAGGTTTTTCGTGTTAAAAAAAATATTGTTTTTATTGTTAATTTTACTTACTTTTGGTAAAATACCGGCATTCAGTGATGAAGGTCCTGAATCTGTCACATTTACCGATAATTCTGAATCAGTTGTTAGAGCAACTGATGATGTTACATTTAAAGATCCTATCATTCAAAAGTTTGTTAACAAAAACAGAACTCTGCTTAAAAGAGCTTATTATCGCTGCGGAAGCAAGTGATATAAAAAAATTACAAAAATTAAATTTTGAATCTAAAAAAATGAGAATAAAAATTCCGGAAATGAAGAAAAGAGCGGCAGAAGATCCCGTGGAAAACCAGAAATTTTATGACGAAATAAGAAAAATGTTTAAAGAATTTGACGAGGAAATGTTAAGGCTTGCTGAAAGACATGCAAATAAATCAGATAATTAATTTAAAATTATATATTAAAAATACGCTGTTAAATATATTCCAGCGTATTTTTAGTTTTTCAATATAATAATTTATCACTATTAACCTTATGAATTATCTCAAAAGTCTTAATACTCTATATCTGTCATAAAATATACCTGACGGGATGACCACAGCTGCTATTGCAGCTACAAATAGTCCTTTTTCTGCACTTTCATCAAATGATGAAAATAAAATCCAAATAACTCCTATTACACCCAAAATATTTAATATTGTATTTCCTGATATATCATACTCTACTGTTATTCCATCTAGTTCCTTATAAACTCGAACCTCTCCCGCACTAACTGATCTCAAAGGATTATATTTACTTGTCCACATAGATTTTTCAAATACAAAGCCGGATGCACTCTCGTTAGTTATCCGCCCGCCATAATATCTTATATTATCTATAATTCTTTCTTTCACTTCCTGCACATCATTAGAATCCTTTATTATCTTTCTCCCTTTCATAATACCTGCCTCAATTATAAATTTTATCCGTTAAAATATCTGAATCTTTTTAGTATTCCGCCTTCAGAAATCCCTATCCCCTTATATTCCCCGTTGTTATAAATACTGTAATGACCGTCTGTGATATCCTTATTTAATTTAATACCGTTTTTCATTTTGAAATATTCCTCATCGCTGATATGAAGCACCGGAAAATCAAATATATCTTCTGCTTTCATCACAACCGATTCATTTTCTATTTCTTTTTCTCTGTAAGCATTTTCAAGTGAAAACTTCCCTATCTTTGTTCTTATCAGCTTAGTCATTGTTGCATAAGTTCCAAGACGTCTTCCGAAGTCCTGAATTACAGACCTGATATAAGTTCCGCTTCCCGCATGTATATAAAATCCTACTTTGTTACCCTCTACGCTTATCCTGTTTATATAACCGATATTTACGACTTTGGTTTTACGTTCTATCTCTATTCCTTTTCTCGCAAGGTCGTAAAGCTTTTTCCCGTTCACTTTAATAGCTGAATACATTGGCGGCGTCTGTTCATAATCTCCCTGAAAACCTTCAAGAGTATTTATTATTTTCTCTCTGTCAACTGTAATTTTCCCTTCATAAACCTGTGTTTTTACCCCGGTACAGTCATATGAGTCAGTCTCATATCCCAGTTCGCACTCGGCATAATACTCCTTACTCTGTTTCAAAAGCATATCCGAAAGCTTTGTAGCATCATTGACAAGCACTATCATGAGTCCTTCCGCGAGAGGATCAAGTGTCCCTGCATGTCCGACTTTTTTCAGCTTTAGCTTATACTTAAGATGATTTATGGCCTTGAATGAGCTTATATCCTTTTCTTTATTTAATAAAATTATTCCGTCCATTTTCCGACTCCCTTTTTTTCTGTTATTATTTTCATGAAAAATAAAATCCCTCCAAAAATATAATTTTCATTTATTCTGGAGGGAATCATTTATAGTATCGGTGATAAAACCCTGAAAACAGAATCTCTCAGTCTCAAAAGAATTCCTTTTTTGTCAAGGTCTTCCGCTTTTATCTCAGTACAATATTCTAAATCTTCAAAAAACTGATCTCTTAATTTTCCAGCCATTTCTTCATTATAATATACTGTATTTATCTCATAATTCAGCTCAAAACTTCTGAAATCAAAATTACAAGTTCCCATTGTAGCAAGTTTACCGTCAATTATTATATTTTTACAGTGCAGAAATCCCTTTTGATATCTGTAAATTTCCATTCCTGAATCTATTATTTCCTCAAAATAAGTCTCTGCTACCCAGAAAGGTATTTTTTTATCAGGCTTTCCTGCCATAATAATTTTTACCTTTATTCCTGAAAGTGCGGCAATTTTCAACTGTTCAAAGATGCTGTCATCAGGTACAAAATAAGGGCTTTCTATGAGAATTTCCTCTTGCGCTTCGGTTATCATCTTGGTATAAAGCATTTGCAGCGACGACCAGATAGTATCAGGCCCGCTTGCACACAGCTGCATAAGATATTCTCCCGAGTCGCTGTTTTCCAGCTCCGGAATAATAAATTCAAATTTTCCGCTGCTGTTCAGCCAGTCGGAAATAAACACTGCGAGATAATGAACACACATTTCACCTGTAATTCTTATATTTGTATCTCTCCATGTTTCGAATTTATCGCCGCCGTCTATATATTCCTGTCCCAGATTCATTCCGCCGGTATGCAGGATTTTTCCGTCTATTATTACCATTTTTCTGTGATTTCTATAGTTAAGTTTCAGAATGTTATATCTTACATCAAGAAAATATCTGTATTTTATCCCGGCTTTCTCAAGATCTTTTTTGTACTTTCTCGAAATACGCCCGAATGACCCGAGACCATCAAATATCAGCTTTATATCTATACCTTCGTTTGCTTTTTTTACTAATACATCTTTTATTCTCTCACCGAGTATATCAGAACGCCATATAAAAAATTCTATATATATACTCTCTTTGGCATTTTCGAGATCTTTTAGTATCTGATTGAATGCTTCTTCACCGTCAAAATAAAAATCATATGAAGTATTCAGCGTAAGATATGTACTTCCTGTATTATAGAGAAGTTTTGCCACATCGCTGTGATCCTGCATACCTTTCATATATTTATCGGTTCTCTCGATATTCTCTTTGTAAGAACTGAATATATCCCTTGTATCATATTTGCTGAGTTCATTTTTAGCCAGTTCGTTTGATAGGCTTATCAGCATTTTATTAGGGCTGTTTTCCAGCCTATTTTTCAAAATCCTTCTTCTGCGCCAGTTCACTCCAAGAAGCATATAGAGGATTATCCCTACTACAGGCAGGAATAACACGGCAAAAATCCATGCCATTATAGAGCCTGATTTTTTTCCTGAAGCAAGAATTCCTACTACGAACATTAATACTATTATTATATAAAGATGTTCAAACCAACTAAATATCTCCAATGAATTCATCGTCATTCCCCTCGCTATATTCTGTAAATAACAGAGTTATTTTGGTTCCTTTATTAATTGCGCTGTCTACCAGAATTTCCGAATTATGTGCATCTGCTATTTTCTTTACTATTGCAAGACCTAATCCTGTTCCTCCTGTATCTTTCGAACGGGACTCATCCACTCTGTAGAATCTCTCAAAGATTTTAGCATGCTCTGACTTGTCTATTCCTATTCCCATATCAGAAACAGATATACGAGCCTTACCGTCTTCTATATAAGAATCTATTGTAATAGTAGTATTTGCCGGTGAATATTTTATAGCATTTTCTATTAATGCTCTTATCGCCTGTTTTATCAGTGACCTGTCAATGTTAAGCGTATAGTCATCATTTTTACCAAGCACTATATCATGATCCACAGAAAGCAGCTTACTGTCGAATGCTATTTGCTTTATAAATTTTTTCATAGGTGTTTTCGCAAGTGTAATATTCAGTCTTTCTTCTTCACCCTTGGCAAGCATTAATAATTTCTGCACAAGATTTTTCATGTTTTCTGTTTCGTTAATTATAGCATCTATTGATTCATCAAAGACCTCTTCATCAGAAAGTCTTCTTTTCTTTATTATCTCTGCATAACCTTTTATTATGGCAAGAGGAGTTCTTAATTCATGTGATGCATCGGAAACGAATTTTGACTGGCTTTCAAATGCTTTCTGTATTCTGTCCAGCATCTGGTTTAGTATCTTAGTCAGCTCTTCCAGTTCATCCCCCGAATTTATCACTTCTATCCTTTTGCTGAGGTCATCGGTAGAAATGAGTTTTCCTGTCTGCATTACGTTATTAATAGGTTTTAGTATGACTTTACTTATTTTTATACTTATAAATACAGTAATAAGTATTCCCAAAACAGTAAAAAACAGGATCAAAACCCTTAGCCTGTCAAAGATTTTGTTTTCCTGACTCACATTTTTCAGAATATAGATATCGAATTTTATACCTTTTATATTCTGCGATATATTTTGGTATCTGTAAATTTCATTTTTACCGAGACTTACAGTACTGATTTTGTCAGGTGTCATACCTTTTGAATGCTCTTTGATTGTGTTCATTACAGAGTCTGCTGTAAGATTAGAATTTGAAGTTGCAAAATCTATATTATAAAAACTGTTTATGGCCACTTCATCATTTATACTTACTATATAGAGCAGATTTTCATTACCCGGATCAAAAGGCTTTGGATATACCAGCTTTTTACCTTCTATCTGCATGTTAAAATTCAGGGAAAGCTTGTCATATCTTTCCGAATATGATGAAATTCTGTCCAAAAATGTATGTATTTCCGTCTCTTTTTGTATCAGCTGCCGATCCACGACACTCAGGCTCTGTTTCTTCAAAAAGTAAATTGTCAGTAAATTTGATAACAAAATTAAGATAAGAAACAGCCCTGCAAAACTGACTGTTATCCTATCTTCTAATTTTATTTTTAACATGCGTACCTCGCTTAAATATAATTTACACCAATATTTCCACTTTTATTTTTTATTTAAAAATAAATCCGAGACCTCTTACCGTTTGAATAAACTTTCTTTCGTAAGGTTTGTCTATCTTGTCTCTCAGATATTTTATGTAAAGGTCAAGAATATTGTCATTACCTATATATTCAAATCCCCATACATTTTCAAGAATTTTATCTCTTGATAAAACTATACCTTTATTTAATACAAGGTAGTCCAAAAGTTCAAATTCTCTTTTTGATAAGCTTATTAATGTTTCACCTCTGAATACTTCATATGTAGAGTAATTTATTTTCAAATCCTCATATACGAATTCTTCCTGGTTATTTCTCTTTTTAGTACGTCTTATTAATGCTTTTATACGGGCTATCAATTCTTCATTTGAGAAAGGTTTTGTCATATAATCGTCTGCCCCGTAATCCAGTCCGACTACTTTATCGCTTATCTCATCTTTTGCTGTTAACATTATGATAGGGACTTCTGAAAATTCCCTGATTCTTTTACATACTTCAATTCCGTTCATTTTAGGTAACATTAGATCCAGAATTATTAAATCATAAGAATTATATTTTGCACTGTTCAGTCCTTCTTTTCCGTCATAGGCAAAGCTCACTTCATATCCCTCAAACTTTAGTTCAATTTCGATAAGTCTTGATATTTTCGGATCATCTTCTATAATCAATATTTTCTCTTTCATTCCTATCACCTTTCTGTTTTTTTGTTCATTATACCATAATTTTAAAAAAATATATAATAAAATGATTTCATTTTCTTTTATTGTACGATTATTTTTTTATAAATTTTTCGAACGAAGGGGCAGAATTCCTCTGTAATAAATTTTCCCTTTGGAAAACTCAAGCTGTATAGGATAGACACCAACACCATTCCGGCTTATTTCAATTAACTTTTTGCTGAATTCCGGATCTGTCTCAAAATTCGGCACAAAATATTCTGACTTTCTAAAAACCAGTATTAATATTGCCGCTCTGTTTTCACTGCTTAATTCTTCCAGTTCTCCAAGATGTTTGAGTCCTCTTTTAGTAGGAGCATCAGGGAACATTGCTGCTTTTTCCACAGTAAGTGTACACCCTTTTACTTCCAGCCAGATTTTTTCGTCCCCTTTTTCCATATAAAAATCCAGTCTGCTGTCTTTATATTTTGCCTCTGGTTTAATATAGTCATAAGCCCCGAACTCTGATATCTCAAAATTTCTCAGATAAGCTTCTGCAATATATCTGTGGTATGCAGAATTTAAAAGTACCGTCTCTCCGTTATTCTCCACAGCGATAAGATCCCATCTTGTTTTCCTTGCGGGGTTAGAAGCTCTTTTTATATAAACCTCTGCACCGGGCAAAAGCAGTTCTTTCAGTCTTCCGGGATCATGTACATGCACCAGTTCTATATTGCCGTTTATTTCCACCTCTGCAAGATATCTGTTTGGTCTGCTTATGAATTTTCCGGTTTCGTCATGTTTTATTTCCAGTAGGATTTCTTTCATATATTTCCTTTCCTTATATAAATGAATTTTGATTTTAAAAAAATCTCCCTTTTTTAAGCAATTATACACCTAAAAAAGGGATTTTATCCTGAATTAATTTATGATATTTACAGCCGTTTTTTCAAAAGAAAGTAAAAATCAGAATTCCGGGCTTTGAATATCTGTATTTATATTAATCAGTCCAGTTCAAATAATTTTTCAAATCCTTTTCTGGCTACTTCTATAAATTTCAGAAGCTCATCATAGGTAAAAGTAGCTTCTTCTCCTGTACCCTGAATTTCTATAAATTCATTTTTACTGTTCATTACTATGTTCATATCTACTTCCGCCGCAGAGTCTTCTGAATATTCCAGATCAAGAAGTATCTCGTTATTGACTTTCCCCACACTTAGTGCAGCTACTTTGGCAATAATAGGATTTTCCTTAAGAAGTCCTGCATCCAGAAGTTTTGCCACAGCTGTTTCCAAAGCCAGATAACCTCCTGTTATAGAGGCTGTTCTTGTCCCTCCGTCAGCCTGAATAACATCGCAATCCACTATAATAGTTCTTTCTCCGAGTTTTTTCAAATTAACTGCCGATCTCAGGGATCTCCCTATGAGTCTCTGTATTTCCATTGTTCTTCCTGTGGGTTTACCTTTGTTTACTTCTCTCTGAGTTCTCACATTGGTAGCTCTCGGGATCATGCTGTATTCGGCAGTTACCCATCCGCTCCCGCTTCCTTTTAAGAACGGCGGAACTTTTTCTTCCACTGTAGCATTACATATTACTTTTGTATTACCGAATTCTATTAATACAGATCCTTCGGGATGTATTATAAAATTCTTTGTTATCTTTATTTCTCTTAATTCTTCATTTTTTCTGTTGTTATTTCTCAAAATACTTCTCCTTAAGTTAGTCTTTATAAAGTGGAAATCTTCCTGTAAGTTCTTTTACTTCTTTGTTTACTTCATTTATTATATCTTCGTTATTTATATTATTCAGAACTTTTAATATAAGGTTTCCGATTATTTCCATTTCCGATTCTTTCATACCTCTTGTAGTTACAGCGGGAGTTCCTAATCTTATTCCGCTTGTTACAAATGGTTTTTCGGGATCGTTGGGTATTGCATTTTTATTGCATGTTATACCGGCTTTTTCCAATTTCTCTTCTGCTAGTTTTCCTGTTACTTTTTTACTTTGCAGGTCTACAAGCATAAGATGGTTGTCAGTACCGCCGCTTACTATTCTAAGTCCGCCGTCTTCAAGGGTTTTGGCCATTTTTTTCGCATTTTTTACTACCTGAGCCTGATATTCAGAAAAAGACGGGTCAAGCGCTTCTTTGAAAGCTACTGCTTTTGCAGCAATTATATGCATAAGCGGTCCGCCCTGAATTCCCGGAAATATATTTTTATCTATTTTTGAGGCTATTTCTTCATCATTTGTCATTATTATCCCGCCACGCGGTCCACGTAGTGTTTTATGTGTAGTAGAAGTCACTATGTGAGCATCTTCCATAGGGCTTGGATGCTGACCTCCGGCAATAAGACCTGCTATATGTGCGATATCAACCATTAGATAAGCACCTATTTCATCAGCTATTTCCCTGATTTTTTTAAAATCTATTATTCTTGAATATGCACTTGCGCCGGCTACTATCATTTTTGGTTTATGTTCATGGGCAAGGTTTCTTACCTGTTCATAATCTATAAGTTCTGTATCTGATTCCAGACCGTAATTTACTGATTTATAGTTCTTACCAGAAAAATTCACTTTATAACCGTGAGTCAGGTGACCGCCGGCATCTAATCCCATACCAAGTATAGTATCGCCCGGGTTCAGCAGTGCGACATATACACCCATATTAGCCTGAGACCCTGAGTGTGCCTGTACGTTTACGTATTTTGCGTTAAACAGTTTTTTTAGTCTTTCTATGGCAAGGTCTTCGACAATATCTACATTTGAGCATCCGCCGTAGTATCTTCTGTGAGGATAGCCTTCGGCATACTTATTAGTCATAACAGAACCGGCAGCTTCCATAACGGCTTTTGAAACGAAATTTTCTGAAGCGATCAGTTCAATTCCTTCTTCCTGTCTTTTTTCTTCTTTAATAATGGCGTTGTAAACTTCTAAATCTTCTTCTTTTATAAATGACATTGATCCTCCTTAGTATTTTGTCTAAATATATATAAATTTAATTGTATCCCTTCGTGTCAAAATACTTATACCTGTTCCTACGCACACCATATTTTAGGCACTCAATAACATAAGGTATTAGTATTTTGCTACATTTTAGCTAAATCATTACTCACAGAGCCAAAGCACTTGTCCTCATCCCTACGCACGCCATATTCTAGGCACTCGATAACACAAGGCATTAATATTTCGCTACATTTTAGCTAAATCATTACTCACAGAGCCAAAGCACTTATCCTTATCCCTATGCACACCATATTCTAGGCACTCGATAACACAAGGCATTAATATTTTGCTACATTTTAGCTAAATCATCACCCGCAGCGCAAAAACACTTATCCTTATCCCTACGCACGCCATATTCTAGCTGCTCGATAACACATTGTGCCCCCCGCCTGCCCCATACCTGCAAACCTGATTCCAAATAAAAATAATATAAAGTCTCAATATGCATCTAAAGAACAAACCACACACAAATCAAAAACATTATATCATTTTTACCTTTATTTTTAAACTTGATTTTCTAAATAAAAGCTTTCATTTTATATATAGTTATAATTAATCTACTTCACCCCCGGAAAATGATCAACCATTCTAATAGTAAAATCAGGAAAGCTGGTTACATACTCTATTGTAAAATCTGGAAAACTATCGACAAACTGCCATTCTCCGCAATCATCAGGAAAGCTGCTCACCTTTTTCACTTCAATATCCGGAAAACTGCTCACCACCTTTACCTTAAAATCTGCAAAATTCTTCACTACTTTTACTTTCCCTGCAAGCTTGATTCCATTCATGCTGCACGTTTTTTTATCAATAGGATTTGCAGCAGATAATACTGTACTAAATAATAAAAATCCAACCAATATTTTTTTCATAATTATCACTCCTGTTTCAGTTATTTTTGTCCGTCATATTTTCAAAATTTTCAAAAATCATATATCTTTACAGCTTTTATATAATTTTCATACATATTCCTCCGTAATTCTAATTAAAAACCATGAAAAATCCCTCAATTATCAATAGAAAAAAGGCTCTTTATTTTTCTGTATTTATACAGGAACAAAGAACCTTCTCGTTTGTATCGTTAATTTATAAATTGTAATTTTACAAAATCATTTCTTTACGCTTAGTACCATGAAAAATAATAGAAACAGGGCTAAAAATATCAAAAAAAACATTTTTACCTCCTTTAATCTAATTAAGATTGCCAGATACTTCTAATATATAGTTATAAATATATATTATATTTTTAAGCACAATTTGTCAAGCAAATTTTAAAATTATCTTTTTACTTTATTGATTTCCAAAGTTCAAGAAGTGCAGTTCTGACTGCTCTCTCTCTTATTGCATTTCTTGAGCCTGAATAAGTATATTTTTTTACCGTTTTTTCTCCCTTTATGCTAAATCCAATAAAGACAGTTCCTACTTCATTATCCTTCTCATCTTTATCTGGTCCTGCTACACCGGTTGTCGCTATATAAATATCAGCGGGAATGTTTCTTTCAAGTCCGTTCAGCATTTCCATACATATTTCATTGCTTACAGCCCCGTATTTATCTATTTTATCTTTCTCTATACCAAGCAGTTTTTCTTTTTCTTCATTAGAATATGTAATGTATCCGCCTTTATATACCTTTGATGCCCCGGCTACACTTACTATATAATCTGCAATTTTTCCTCCTGTAATGGATTCTGCCGTAGCGAGTGCAAGCCCTTTTTCATGTAGCGTTTTTACTACTATATCATAAAAGTTTTCTTCTCCTGTTGTATAGATATTATCAGGATATACCGCTCTTATTTCCTTTTCTATTTTATCAATTTCCTTTATAAGTTCTGCTTCATTTTTACCTTTTACGCCTATTCTTACATGAACTTCACCTGTTTTGGCATATGGTGCCACAGTAGGATTCGACATTACAAAATACTCTGCCAGATCTTCATCTACTTTCCCTTCAGGAACTCCTATTATTTTCAGTGTTCTGAATCTTATCAGATCACTTGAATATTTTAGTAGCGCGGGCATTACTTCATTATCAAACATGACAGTCATCTCACTTGGCGGACCCGGCATAACTACTGTTATTTTATTATCTTTTTCATAAGAAAATCCCGGAGCTATCCCGACTTCATTTTCAAGAAGTGTGGAATTTTCCAGTATTGATACTTCTTTTATTCCTCCAGCAGGAACTTCTGCATTCATCTGCTTATATCTTTTAGCGAGTATATTATAATATTTATCTACTTTTACCAGTTTTTCATTATGATATTCTGCTACTACTTCTTTCGTTATATCATCTATTGTAGGTCCCAGTCCACCTGTAAGTATTACCAGATCAGCTCTCTTATATGCTGCATCCAATACTTTTTTCAGCCTTTCATGATTATCCCCTACTACAGTTTGGTAATAAAGATTTATTCCTATGGCTGCCAGTTTTTCAGAAATATATTTTGCATTTGTATTTAGTATATCTCCTACCAGCAGTTCTGTGCCTACACATATTATTTCACTATTCATCCATCTCTCCTTACTGCTCTTTTCTTATATTATAGTTTATTTTAAGAAGAAAATGAATTTATTTATTGAATTTTAATGCATAAAACAATATAGGAAAAATAAGTATTTATCATCAGACATAGCAAAATACATACTGTCCATAGTGTGATTGTCAATTATAATAACATCTGTCAGTTTGCATATCTCTTCCCGAAAATCCCTGAAATTATATTTCAAATCATATCTGCTTATAAGGTTAAATGGTATCATCTCTTCAAGGCACAATTTTCCTCTGTTATAAAATCCGGATATCCAGTGATTTGATATAAGTTCTATTCTCTCATCATCAGTGAACTCATCCCAAGTCCTCATATCTTCGAGTTCCCAATCATTATACCGTGCTATTAGGTACTTGGATAATGCAGCAAAAGCCTCCTGTATACTTAGATCCTCATTTCTCAAAATAATAAGATTATGCCACTCACTTTCATGAATTATAACTTCCACATCTTCAATCATCAAATTCTCAGGGCTTGAATCAATTACCAACTCTGCAAATAATTTTCTGTTTTCAAAAAGTTCCTTTACTTTTTTATGAAATCCGTCTCTTTTTTCCATCATTTTGAATACTTCTTTTTTATTTCTATATTATGATTTTCCATTAAATATTTCTGTATTGTGTTCCAGTCCTCTATTCTGTCATAAGAAAATCTATATTCATCATACCATATGATTTCGTTGTTTTTATCTGCCACAGAATAGTAATTCCCCTGACTGCAGGTATTTGTTTTAGTATAATAACAAAAAACCGTGTTAAAATATCCGTTTTGAAAACCTGATACTTCCTGTTTATTTTTATCTGTTGCTTTAAATCTTCCTGAATTAAATAATTTCGTAATTGCACGTTCTATCCCAAAATATTTTTTTTCCAGTCCTTATATGATAGATTCTCCATTTGATTAGGAATTTTTACTTTTAATTCTTTTTCATCAAGATATTTTTGAATATCTTCTTTTAAAAATAAAATATCGTAATTTTTGAGTTTTAATTTTAGTGAATTCTTTTCGTTAATATTTATTTCTTCCTGTTTTATATCAGAAAAATTAATAAATTCAAAAACTACAACATCATATTCTTTACCGCTTATATCAATTCCAAGGTTAATATTATCCGTTCTCACAATTTCATTCTCTGCTTTTCTGTCAAAATATACCTTACCGTTAAAACTGTCAAACTGCATACCAAACTCTGTAACCATTACCAATAAAAAATAAAATATCTTTTTCATATCCCAGCTCCTTTACATCTTTTATTTCCATTATGTTTAATTATATAAAAAATCCGGATTTAAGTCCAGATTTTTCCACTATTTCAGAAATAAACTGTTTCAATATATCTACAAAGCATTAAGAGATTTTTTCAGTATTTTTCCGGATATCTCTGTAGTTTTCTTTCTTGTTAGAAACCTTGATAATAAAGTAACCATATAATTCTTTATTCCGTCTACCGCAAACTGCTTGTTTTTCCCTGCCGCCTTTATGGCTGTTTCTGTTACCATATCTGCTGTTCTGTATTTCCCCAGTCCTACAGGCCCCGCTGTATCAAAGAAACCTGTTTCAGTTGCACCAGGACATATTGCTGTTACTTTTATTCCATATTCTTTGTATTCCTGATGAAGTGCTTCTGAAAATGAAAGAACAAAAGCCTTTGTCGCACCGTATACCGCCATATAAGGAACAGCCTGAAAAGCAACTGTTGATGCAACATTAATTATAGTCCCGCTTTTTCTTTCAGCCATTTCTTTTACAATAAAATAAGTAAGATCTGCCAGTGAAAGACAGTTAAGTATAATTTGACCGTGCTGGCTCGAAAATTCCTTTTCGTGAAACTTTCCGCTTGTCCCAAATCCTGCATTATTAATTAATATATCCACCTGTAAATTATTATTCTTTATTTCCTCATATAATTCCTTTGCTGAATATTCTTTAGACAAATCTTTTATAAACACTTTTATATCTACAGAAAACTTTTTCTTTATTTCTTCTTTCATTTTATCAAGTTTATCTTTTGATCTTGCCGTAAGTATAAGATTTTTCCCCATTTTTGCATACTTAAAGGCAAATGCCTTCCCTATTCCTGATGAAGCCCCTGTAATCAATACTGTTTCACTCATTCTATCCCTTCTTTCTCTATATATGTACTGTAAATTTTTTCTATCAGCTTATCCGCCTCTTTTTCTTTCCCGTCTTCCGGTTTTTCAAACAACAGGATTGTTTTAAATAAATTAATCGTATTTGTATACTCATCTCTTTTTCGTTCCATCTCCCTGATTTGTTCCCCGTATATTTTCTCTATCAAAACTCTGCTTTCATTCTCTGCTTCGCAATTCTCATATAAAGTAACAAGTTCTTTTATTTTTAGTATACTAAAATTCAAATTTTTTAATATCAGGATACATTTTATTTTCATTATGTCCTCTTGAGTAAAAATTCTGTAATTATTTTTATCTCTCTCAGGATTTATCAGATTTTCATTTTCATAATAATGAAGGCTTGAAACCGGTATTTTTAATAATTCACTTACTTCTTTTACTGTCATCTCCGTCTCCTTTTGTTATTTTGTCATCTTAACACTCAACCTTACTTGAGTGTCAAGATTTTTTTTATATAATGTATAAATTATTTTTTTGTTTTATTTTCCATTATTCCGCATTGACTTGTATTTTTAAATAAATTATAATTATTAAAAGTTAATAATTAAACAACATATATTTTATTTCAAAGGAGAAAAAATGAAGAAAATCATTTTAGCACTGATGCTGCTTATAAGTATTACATCACTTACAAAACAATACACAAATACAGAAAAAAGAGAAATCCTGAAACAGTTTAAAGAATTACAGACTGCTGTGAAAAATAGAAATACGGATAAATTATTTAATTATATAAAATATCCGATTTATTCTCCTACAGCTCAAAAAAAATACACAAAAGCAGAAATGAAAGAAATTTATCTGATACCATTTTTTTATACAGATATGCTCACGATTGATACAGAAACTTTGAAAATAACTCCAATATCAAACTATATTGTAAGTACTGCCAAAGAGAGCGAAATTACCGTTCTTGATATTACTGCTGATTTTATCGGTAAAGATAACATTGATTCAGAATATATCTTTCATTTTTTCCCTGAATATGACGGAAACGGCTTACTTGTTACTGTAACTGCCGGTAATGATTCATACGGCAGTTCTAATTTTTATGTTTTTGATTTAATTAACGGAAAACTCAAATTAACCACTTTTTTTCAAATTCCCTGAAAGTTATGATTTTCTGTGTATTCCGCGATTTTATTTAAATAGTTATGATAACATCATTGTATATATTTTTTAAAAGAAGAATTTCTTTCTAATCCGTCTCATATTACTGTAAATTAAAAGGCTGAATTCTACACTTAAGAAAATTCAGCCTAAGAGAATTTATAAAATAACTTTCTCTTTTTTATTTTAAGTTTTTTATTCATATTACAAGTATGGAAATCTTTTTTAAACAAGAATATAGCATTTTTTTGGTTTAAATCATATTTTCTTTAAAATACTGCTTTCAATGTTACGCCTACTCTGTAGTCATTCTGATTACTATTTCCTGCTCTGTAATCTCCTGTTACAAAGATTCCATATCTGTCTTCCGCTTCCATCCCTGCTGAAACTCCTGTTCTTATCTGTCCTTTATCTTTCTCTGGTTTTGACAGCTTATGGTAATCTGTTTCTACTTTTGATAACTTTGCATATTCTCTTTTATTCAGATCTCCAAGCTCATATTCATAAGCTGTATCCACTGAGCCTTTCAGTTTCCATCTTTCACTGTTTCCTAGCGGCACCTCTCCTTTTAGTTCCATTCCTGCTCTTGGTCTCACGCTCCATGCGTCATTTCCTTCCACTTCCAGTGATTCCAACCCGCTTTCACTAAATGTAGGCCTTATTATGTACATTGCCTTTATTCCGCCGTAAGGTATTAGACTTGCTCTTTTTCCCAGCAATATTTCTTTCCCTAACTTATTGTCACTTGTTATGCTGTATGTCTCATAACTTCCGCTTAGTTCTGATCTTCCTGCATTTTCCCAGTTCAGAATTCTGTCCACATTATGAAATCCTGCTCTTCCTGTCAAATCATTTCTTAATACCCAGTTATTCGAGTTATACTTATTATGCAGTCCTAACTGAATCGAATCCACATCTTCCTCACTTTTGTTCCCATCTTTGAATTCAAAGCTTGTGTGTGTATAACCTAATGAATAACCAAATGTATGCCTGTATGTTCTCTC
>NZ_JAMZGM010000048.1 GCF_024158605.1 Sebaldella sp. S0638
TTTCAAAACACCTCTTTCTTTTTTTATTATATCATTGTTTAGATTTTGGTGTTCCTACTTTACTATAGCACTACAAAATGGGAGGGAAAATATGAATTACATTGAATCGAGTGTTATTTGTAATGAAAGTTATATTTTTGAAAATGAAAAGATGGAAAGTTTGAACAGAAAAATTCAGAATTTAGAAAATGAATTCAACTCTAAATACGGCAATGAAATTTTTAATGATTATCTGGCTATTGCTGAACTTCTGACTGAAGAACTTATTCTCGGAACTGAACTTGCTTTTTGTTCCGGAAGCAAAATAAATAATTTATAAAAATAGGGTCATATCAAAATAAACTTTGGTATGATCCTATTCTTCATATTAATAACTAACAGTATAAGTATCAATGAAAAACTCTAAAAATAATCATACTAAACTAAGTTTTTTCAATTTATTAAAAGCTTCTGCTTCTATAATTTTTTATATGACCCATTTTTCAATCATTACTTCCTATTGTCTGAAAACAAATCCCACTAAAAAATAATAAGGAATTCCGTATATTAAGAATTCCTTATCATAAAATATATTTTCCGCTAATCCAAAGGAATATACTGCACAGGAATCCAACGATACCCTGCTCCGCCGGCATTAGACTCTATATGCCCTATCCCCGGAAAAGGAAGATGTGAACCTGCTATCATTGTACCATCCTTTGAAACCTTAGCCATAAGGGCCTTTCTTGTTTCTTTTGCCTGATTCTGATCATAGTCATAAGCTGTTGTTACATCAGGATTAGCAAACTGTACTTCATAACCATGTACAATATCTCCCCAGATAAGAAGCTTTTGCCCGCCTGAATTTACTTCATAACCCATATGAGCTATTGTATGTCCGGGCAGCAAAACACCCTTTATTCCTGTAACAATCTCAGTCCCGTCCTTCAAAGCCTTATATTTCTTATTATTTTTATAAGAATTCAGTATATCTTTAAATTCCTGCTTAAAGCCGGGATTATTCAGCCAAAATTCCATTTCCTTTTCATTTACATAAATAACAGCATTCGGATAAACCGGTTTTCCGCCTTCTGCAAGCCCGCCTACATGGTCAGGATGAAGGTGGGTAAATACAATTTTAGTCACATCTTCCGGCTTATATCCCGACATTTCAATATTCTTTCTGACAGCTCCCATTGTAGGTCCTGCTGAATTCCCCGAACCTGTATCTATCAATATCAGATCCTTACCTGTATTAATAAGAAATGTATTTACAGATATTTTGAGCCTGAAATCTTTGCCGCTCCCTGAAACATGCGAATATTCTTTTTTTATACTTGCTTCGGCACCTGCTGCATCTGTACCTTTGTATGTATCCAGCGCCAGATTCGAATAACCGTCATAAATTGATGTTATTTCATAGTTCCCTGCCATAAATCTGTAATATCCCAGCACTTGTGTTTTTTGCATTTTAGCAGTGTCAGCATATAAAATGGAAATAAATAAAATACTCAATAATAATACTATCTTTTTCATTATTCCTCCTTATAAAAATATGATTTTGAATTACATTTTTACAATTTACCTTTACTGATACTTTACTTTAAATATTTTTATATTTTTCTATGAGAAATTTTAACATTTTAGGAATTTTTTGTCAAAAATTATCTCAAAAAATCCCATCTCCCAAGTTTCCCCTTAAACTATATTATATGTAACCACATACACTGCCGCATTTTACCCAATTCTCCACTAACTACTGGCACTCTTATAATTCCTAAGCCCGGCTTTCCAAAACCACAGCATAAATAATGTAAAACCGCAGATCAACACTGCACCATAAATCATACCCATCCATGACAAAGTCCCTGTAAGATACTGTGTAGGAAAAGTCGCCATTATTCCATACGGCAGCACAAAATAAAATAGAACCCTAAATATCCCTTTATACGCAACACCCAGAAGTTTCATATTCAGTGACAGAAAATTTTCTTCAAGCTGTTCCGTCACAGTGCTTGAAATTGTAAAAAATGAAACTGTCCTTAATATAATTGATATATCGTACCAAAGAAGCGTCATCATCAGCACCCATATCATATAAATCACTATTCCAGCTACGCTCACATTCAAATCAAGAACTAAAATCCCATAAAATATTATAAACCCGCTTACTATGATCAATGGAAATGATCCGGGATTTATATTTTCAAAAGTCATTCTGAATAATGGATTTACAGGCTTGGTAATATAGTAATCAAGCTCCCCGTCTCTTATCTTTCTGGGAATATCATAAGTCCCGAAGAAAAATATCGTCATATTAATTGCATTTATCAGCGAAAAAGTCCCTATAAATATAATCATATCCCCCCGCTGAAAGCTTCCTATAGAGTCTGTATTGGAATAAATAGCCTCAAACATAAGCAGCTGTAAAATAAATAAAGAACTGTCCACAAAGAACCCGCCGAAAAAATCAAACCTAAATACCATCATCCTTGAAAATTTCATTTTTAATAACACAAATATAAATCGTAAATTTTTCATAATCATATTCCTACTCCTTCAAATAATACCCTTAATCTTTTATACAAAAGATTATTTATAATAAAAAATACCAATACCCACGCAAAAATTATAATAAGCCCTGTTAATGCCTCATTTCCGTTTCTTCCAATCACCAGCATAGAAGGAAGATAAACAATATAATAAAACGGGAAAAAACGCATAACTGCTGTTACTGCTTCCGGCAGCAATGAAAGCGGAATTACCGCACCTGTCACAAAAACCATTATATTATCCACTATTATCCTGAATAATGATATTTCCAGAAATTTAAATGATAAAATTCCTATAAAAAACTGAAATTCTGTCATAAATATGAGTCCCAGCAACGCCATTATTCCCGCTGTTCCAAAATAATACATATTATTTGTAAAAGAAAAGCCTGTCTTTAAAACAAGAGTCCATGTAAATAATGAAACAATATTAAGCAGCAGATAAAAAAACATCCTTCCAAAATTCTGCGCCATAAAATATATCTGAATATTAACGGGAATTATTATATACTTTGAAAAAGTCCCGCTTATGACCCTCGTACATATCTCATCACTTATTTTCCTTGACATATCAGCTCCTGACAAAAATGCTCCTGTCACATAATAAGTAAGCATTGAATAAAAAGTAAATCCTCCTATTACATCATTTTCTCCAAAAACTGCTTTCCATAAAATATATGCAAACATAATTTTGGTAACAGTGAGCAGAATATTTGCCAAAACATCAAATCGCCATATAATACAGCTTTTGAAATTAATTTTTATAACTTCACTGTATTTCTTTATTTCATATATAAATTTACTTATTAATAAAAACCTGTGTTCTTTTTTTGCAATAATTCTATTATCCATAATAATTTCCACTTCCTTCCTTATAAATACGTTCTACGACGTTTCCTATGTCCTCTTCCTCTATTGCTATATCCTTTACCTTATAATTTTCAAAAAATTCTTTCACAGTTTCCCGTGTTTTCTCTTTTGGTATTACAAATGATATTTTATATAAAGTCTCTTCCAAAATTTCAAAATCTTCCGGCAATGTTACAGAAGTTTCCTCCTCAAAAGAAACTACGATTTTTTTATACAATTGAAATTTTTCAAATAAAACATCTGTCTTCCCGTCATATATCTTTCTGCTGTTTTCTACTACAACACATCTGTTGCAAAGACTCTTTATATCCTCCATATAATGTGAAGTCAGAATGATTGTAGTCCCTTTCGTCCTATTTATCTCTTTCAGAAAATGACGTATCTGCTTTTGTGCCACAGCATCAAGACCTATTGTCGGTTCATCAAGAAATAAGATTTCAGGATTGTGCAAAAGTGCAGTTATCAATTCCATTTTCATCCTTTCTCCCAGCGAAAGTGTTCTGACTTGTACATTCATATGTCTTGCCACATCAAATAATTCAGTAAAATACTCTATATTCTTATTATATTCTTCAGTCGGAATATCATATAATTCCTTAAATAACATAAAAGTATCGGCAGGTGTAAGCTCAAAAAACAACTGACTTTTTTGTCCCATTACCACTGCATACCTTTTCTTAAATTCATTTTCCAGTTTGTTCGGCGAATATCCCATTACTGACAGGCTTCCCGAACTTGGTGCTATTATTCCCGTAAGCATTTTTATAAGCGTAGTCTTCCCCGCACCGTTCCGTCCTATCAACCCTGTAAATTCACCCTTTCTCACAGTCAAATCAAATTCTGATACTACTTTTTTCTCCACATATTTTCTATTAAACAGTGATTTCAGACTTCCTCTGAAACCCGCCTCTTTTTCAAAAAGTCTGTAAACCTTTGTTAATTCCTTCATTTCTATAATATTCATTTTTTCTCCTCTCAAAACTATATTTTTAGTCTAATGCAGCAACAGCCGCATATCAAAATATCCACAGAAAATTTCTGCCCGTTTCCGAAGATAAAAAAATCACCTTACAGAAGCAGAAAAAACCTGTGGATACTTATACCAAAAAATAATGTTCTAAAAACATTGTATTTATAATAGTTATAAAATAATTTTGCACAAAAAAAGTGTAGTAGAAAATCCGCTACACTATATACTATATCATAAATATAAACTTATAATTTATTATAAATGTCATATATCGGCTGTTCTGCTCGGGCAGAAGACAAAAAACAACAAAACTGTAAATCAAAACTACCGTTTCACAAAACAGTTTCTTTTCCTTTTTATGCCTTCAAACTATATTCAGTTATAGTTTCCGTCACAATATCCGACATCCAAACATTCCCTTCTTTAATAATTTCAGTAAGTATACCATGAGTATATAAATTTGTCAAATTGAATATTCACTCACCATATACATATACATCGCCAAACTCTCTGATATTATTATCTTCAATAATAAGTCCGCCTTTATCTCCCATTGCGATTACCTTTTTATACTTTTCTTTCAAAGCTCTGTTCAATGCTTCTGTCTGTACTTGATTCTCAGGATTAAAGTGTACCTCAAAATAACACCCGGCATCAATCCGTCCTATGCCACAGCCAAACTTCTGTTCAGGATAATCCGAATCAGGCGAGAGATAAAAATAAGGTGTCTGAGTGAGAGCCCCGGAGCTTTTACCAATAACAAGCCCCTTATATTCCCGTATAGTTTTGATAATATCCAGTTCTTTCATTCTCAACATCTGAAAATCGGGCAATCCTCCGGGAAGTATCAATATGTCAGCTTCCGCTATCTTTTCCCTGAAAGTTTCCCCGCTGTCAGTAAAATAATTCAGCCATACAATACCAAATTCCTTGTCGCCTACATACCCGAATTTTCTGAGCGGAGCCGTTATCTCTTCATAATACCAGCAGCCGTGACTGTAGAATTCTGTCCAGTCTCCGTTGTCTTTTATAATTGCAGGAGAGAAAGCAAGAGGGCAGACAACCACTTTTTCCTCACCTGTAATATATTGTTTCACATTGTCATATATCCATTCTTCATCAAAATTGAACTGACTAAGTAATATTGATCTCATAAAATTTCTCCTGATATATTTAATTAATTAAAAATATAAAAACTATATCCCAGACTAAAAATAAGTTAACCTGATATATTTAATAAAATTATATCACTAGGACATAACAAATACAAGATAGAAGATGTAAGAAACTTCATATTAATTTTTGAATCACCAAAACTAAATCCATTAACATAACAACCAAAATCCTGTATCCGAAATATATAATCCCTAATGAATAACAAAACAGAGGCTTTTATCAGTTGATCAACAGCCTCTGTTTTTTAATTAATATATTTATTCCATTATTTATTTTGCCTGTTTTAATATAATCTGTCTAATTTTCCATAATGAAAATCTATGAATGCCGCCCTAAGCAATTCCAAATACATTATCTACAGGAAGTGAAAAGACAATAGCCTTATTCTCACCGTCAAAAGACTGGCTTATAGCTTTCATTATACTTTCTTTATTTTCACGCTTTGTAATTATCGCTACAATATCCTTTTTCTTCTGAACTGAAATTCCAAAGAACTTTTCAGCTTCTCCCACACCCATTTTCAGGGCATGAAACATAGTACCCCCTCTTGCACCTGCTGTTCTTGCAGCTGTCATTAATTTCTCGCTGTCTCCCTGATTTATAACTGCCAGTATTAAGTCATGGCTTATATTTATATTCATTTGATCCACCTCTTTTTCCATCTCATTCTGCCATTTTTTCCATTTATCTTCACTTATTTTCTGTAACTCAGGAGCTCCTGCCCCTGACAGGGGAATGGCAAATACTATTCCTTTTCCGGGCTTTTCCAGTTTCAGCTTGTCGCTTAATGAAGATGTCAGCTTACTTACCAGATACTCCGGTAAAATAGTCAGTATTACTGCTTTATCCACTGATCCAAGACCGAGAAGATCCAATATTTCTGACTTTGCTGTTCCTTCGGCGTACCATAGAAACTGTGACTTTATATTATTTTCGCCAAGTACCTCATTTACTTTTTTGCACCTGTCCCTGTCTACTATAGTTACCAGCAAATACAGTCTAAACTTTCCTATTTTCTCGAGAATCATACTTTTCTTTATATCAAATTTGTCCATTACTGATCCTCCTCCCCGTCATAATTAATAAATTCCGTGAAATTATCAGATGAACTTTCCTCTGTCATTTCAGTCATTTTCTTCTTATAAATAAGTCCCATTACCTGAATAGCTATAAGCGGAGTCATGGCAACCATCGCCACAATCCCGAATGCATCTGTAAGTACATTCCCGTCCAGTGTTTCACAAGCTCCCATTGCAAAAGGAAGTAAAAACGTTGTAGTCATAGGCCCGCTGGCTACTCCTCCACTGTCAAACGCTATTCCTGTAAAAATCTTAGGAACATAAAATGTCAGTGCTATGGCTATTACATAGCCGGGTATTAGAAACCAGTAAATTGATATGCTTGTAAGCACTCTTATCATTGCTATTCCCACTGATGTGGCAACTCCCAGCGAAAGGCAGAGATTCATTGCCTTAGACGGGATTGCTCCTCCCGACACTTCCTCTACCTGTTTATTAAGTACGTGGATTGCAGGCTCGGCAGCGACGATAAAATATCCTATAAGCATTCCTATTGGTATCAAAAACCATTTAAAAGCTGAGTCTGCAAGCTGTCCGCCCAGAAGACTTCCCACAGGAATAAACCCTACATTTACACCTGTAAGAAATAATATAAGACCAATAAGTGTATAAATAATTCCTATTCCCACTCTCACAAGCTGATGTTTGTTGAATTTTCTTGATACAGCCTGAAATATTGCAAAAAACGCACATATAGGAAGCATTGCCAGTGATACTTCTTTTGCATACACTGGTAATTCCACGGTAAACTGCTTTAGTACATCCTGCATTGTTTCCACTGCGGGTATAACTACCTGACCATATTCAGCATCACTTGGATTATAGCTTATCCCCAAAATCATAACTGCGAGAATAGGGCCTATACTACACAAAGCTACAAAGCCGAAACTGTCATCCTGTGAATCTTTATCACTACGAATCGATGCAAGCCCTGTTCCCATGGCAAGAATAAAAGGTACAGTTATCGGGCCTGTTGTTACCCCTCCTGAATCGAATGCTACTGCTATGAAGTTGTTTGGTACGAATATTGACAGTACAAACATTATCAAATAAAATATTATTAAAAGCAGTGACAGGTTTATCCTGAACAATACACGAAGCAGAGCAATAACAAGGAATACTCCCACACCTGCTGCTACTGTAAAAATCAACACATTATTGGGAATCGCAGGCACCTGTCTGGCTAAAACCTGTAAATCCGGTTCGGCAATAGTGATAATGAACCCCATTGTAAAACAGAGTATCACGGATAACCATAATTTTTTCGTTTTGGTAAGCTGGATTCCTGTTGCTTCACCTATAGGAATCATAGCCATATCGGCTCCCAATGAGAAAAATCCCATACCGATAATAAGCAGAGAAGCTCCTGCTATAAACATAACAATGGTACCTATGGATATCGGTACCATAAGCGTACTCAGTATCAGTACAATTGCAGTAATCGGCAATACTGATGCAAACGCTTCACGAATCTTTTCCTTGAGTTTTTGGTTCAACTTTATCACCTCGATTTTCTTCTGAATTTTTTTGAGACCTCGGGTAGTTCTGTAATATTCATATAAGACTTAAATCAATTGACTTTGTATATTACAGCCATAATTTATTAATAAATGAAAATCTTAAATTCGTAATGTTTTTTAATCAGCCTTATTTTCTGCCGCAAAACCTGCTTTATGTATTTTTAAAAATGTTCTGGTATATGCTTAAAAGGATTTTGACTAAAAATATAACCTGTTACAAAAATTGACTTGTCATTCAGTCTATCGGTAAAAAAAATAGATTATTTTAAATCTATATTTTTTGGTACATTTATTTTCTGTCTTATAAAAAATCATTATGTTTTAGATTACGATTGTATTTAGAATTGTAAAAATATTAAAAACCGTCCCATATTAAAAACATGGTTCTCCCTGTTATTATAATATATTAGAAAGTGTATTACAAGATTTTTCTTTAATCATGTATTTTATTATTTATATTTTATACTTAAATTACTGCTTTAGAAAAACATTAATATGTTATTTCATAAAACATTTATTTTTTATAGTTATATCCCTCTTTTGATAAATTTATATTAGAAATACAAAAAATTTGGGATTTTCTCCGTCCATCTTTTTATCTCTATAAAATATACTGTTTTTATCTTTTGAGTAAAAACCTTTTATCTGATATTATTAATAATTACACTATAGAAACCAGATTTATTTAAAAAATATATAAAAAAATACATTTAAGTGATAAAAACCTAAATGTACCTATATATTTTAAGCAACCGTTTTCAATGCTTTCTTCCCTTTCACCCTGACTCCTGCTTTTATAATCTCAGAAAGTAAAATCAAAATAAAGCAGTATAAAAATATCTTTATCCATATTACAAACCGCAGAGGATGAGTCTCAAACACTCTCCCCCCATACTGTGTGATCAATATCTGCAATATAAAAGTCAGAGCAAAAACACCCAACATTATTTTATTCTGTTTGAAATTTTTCGTAACACTTTCATATCCTAATTCCCGGCAGTTAAAAGCATTCAAAAGCTGAAACAGTACAAACATTGTAAATAAAGCTGTCCGCTGTTCTTCCGGATAAACTCCCAATACATTGAACAGATTTTGCAGCATAAATAAAACAGTAATCGTAATCCCGCCGTAAATTATTTTAATCCACATTCTTTTAGTTATAATATGAGCATTTCTTTCCACAGGCTTTTCCTTCATAAGGTCTTCCCTAAGTGGCTCAAGTCCCAGTGTGAGAGCCGGAGGCCCATCCATTATAATATTTATCCAAAGAAGCTGGAGGGCTTCAAAAGGAGACGGCAATCCTGACAAAATAGAAAGTATTACCGTTAACACTGCTGAAAGATTCACTGTGAGCTGAAAAATCATAAAACGCTGAAAATTCTGATATATCCCTCTTCCCCACTGAATCGCCTTAGTAATAACAGCGAATGAATCATTCAGCAATACTATGTCCGAAGCTTCCTTTGATACTTCAGTCCCTGATATTCCCATTGCTATTCCTACATCTGCATATTTTATCGCAGGAGCATCATTAACTCCGTCTCCGGTAACTGCCACTACTTTCCCTTTAGCTTTCAAAAGCTTTACTATACGCATTTTCAACGCAGGAGTGCTTCTTGCAATAACTGATATTTTATCAATTATTTTATTTAATTCAGAATCTGGCATTTTCTCTATTTCATGTGCAGATAATACTAAAGAATCATCATTCATTATATTCAGCTGCTTTGCTATGGCCCTTGCCGTTACAAGGTGGTCTCCTGTTAATATTTTCAGTGAAATCCCTGCTTCTCCGCATGTTTCCACAGCCTTAAAAACCTCAGGACGAATAGGATCTGTTATTGTTACAAAACCGTCAAAAACCATGTGTTCTTCCAGTTTGTCATGTTCTTCCTCTGCCTCATAATTTATATTTTCTTCGATTATCTTATGTGCAAAAGCTATTACACGCATTGCCTTATCCTGTGCATTATATATTAATTTATTTATTTCTTCAAACTTTTCATCAGATACATCACACATTTTCAAAATTAATTCCGGACTTCCCTTTACATATGACACTATTTTTGTATCAACATTAGAAACTGTTGTCATGTGTTTTAATTCTGAAGAAAACGGGAAAACATGTATAATATCATGATCAATACGCTCATCTGTATAGGATTTACCTGATTTTTTGCGTAAATCCGAATTTTCATAAGCAGCTAAAATAGAACCTTCTGTTGGGTTCCCCACAAATTTATACTGCCCGTTTTCCATATATAAATTAGAATTGGTATTCAGACAAATATTGTGAATCATATATTCAGAATCAAGTTCTTTCGGATTATCATGCCATCTTCCGTCGTAAAAACCTGTTACTGTCATGCGGTTTTCAGTAAGAGTTCCTGTTTTATCCGAACAAATTACATTTACAGAGCCTATAGTTTCACAGGCGACTATTTTTTTCACAAGGGCATTTTCCTTTGCCATTTTTATTACATTTACCGCAAGTGAAACTGCCACTATTGTAGGGAGACCCTCTGGAACAGCAGCAACAATAAGCACTATACTGTTAATAAAAATTTCTGAAACAGAACTATGAACCGGATTTCCAAATGCATAATACTGTACTATCTGTATCAGAAAAATAACAAGAGCTGCCAAAACCCCGAAAATCGTTACTATTTTGCCGAGTTTATCCAGCTTTTCCTCAAGCGGGGTTTTCATATGCTTTTTTTCACTCAGTTCAAAAGCTATTTTCCCCAGTTCTGTATTATCTCCTACAGCTGTAACAACTGCCGTACATGAACCTTCTGTTATATAACATCCGCAATACAACATATTATAACGCTCAGCAAGAGGTATATCCTCATTATCAAATATTACCAAAGCATCTTTTCTCACAGGCTTACTTTCACCTGTAAGCGAAGATTCATCTGCACTAAGATCCACAGAATCAAGAAGCCGGCAGTCAGCAGGCACTTTATCCCCTGTTTCAAGTAAAATGATATCTCCCGTCACTATTTCCTGCTGCGGTATAAATATAACCTCATTATTCCTTCGTACTTTTACAGCTATATTTTCCTTAATTTTATTCAATGTCTCAAAAGCTTTTTGCGAACGCCCTTCCATCACAAGCGTAATCGCAACAGAAAGCACTATTGCCGCAAGAATACCGGCATATTCTATAAAATCAGGCTTTCCCCCTTTATACATTATATAAAGATTTACAAATAATGTAATAAATGAAGCAAATATAAGGATAAAAATCATAGGCTCTTTCAGCGCTGTAAGTATTCGCACTATGAGACTTTCTTTTTTTCCTTTGCTGAACTGATTCTCTCCATACTCAAGCTTATTTCTTTCTACATCCTCGCTGCTTAACCCGCTGCTTTGATTACTACTTAATTTTTTTAATACATTCTCTCTGTTTCCGGTACAAAATTCCATATTTTCACTCCCAATTTATTTATAAAAATAAAAAGACTCCCAGCTTGAATTATCAAACTAAAAGTCTCATTACCATATGAAATGGCCACATTACCAGATATTTATCATATCAGCATGTTGATATATGTGCGTTGAATTACTCCCTTTTAATTACAGTTTTTCAATTATACATATTTTATCTTCCAAAGTCAAGTGATCCTTAGAGTGTTCAATTAATTGATTCCCAAAGCTTTGACGCATATCATAACTGTATTTTTTATAAACTTGTACTATTTTTTATTTTTTATAACAAATAAAAAAAGCCGCAATCCTTGAAAATATTAATTCAAAGATTTACGACCCGTAATTTATTTAAAAATAAATCCTAATATTCCGTAAGTTCCCAGTGTTATAATCGTTCCGGCTATTGTTACTCCCAGCAGAATCGAGATAAAGGCATCTCTTCTGTTCATTTTCAACATTGCCGCTATTAGGGCTCCTGTCCATGCTCCTGTTCCCGGAAGAGGAATTGCCACAAAAAGCATTAAGCCCCAAAATTCTCCTTTGGTAACACTTTCGCTTCTGTTCATTGCTTTTTGTTCCATTTTATTTACAAATTTTGTTAATATATTATGTTTTTTCATAAATTCAAATACTTTTACCACAAATAGCAGAATAACAGGTACTGGAAGTATATTTCCTATTATTGCACACAAAAGGCTCGCATACCATGGAAGTCCCATAGCAAATCCGGCAGGAATACCTCCACGTAATTCAATGATCGGTATCATTGAGATAAATGTAATCCCTATAATTTTCCCTGCATTTACCCCAAATATTCCTATTATAAATGCTACTATTGACTGTGCTATTTTTTGCATGACTAAACTCCCTTACTATAATTTTAGACTTTCAGGCTATTATAACACATCACAGCATCTTACACCAGCCTATTTTTATTCAAACTTTTTATTTTCCCCAAATATGATAAACCTAAAATTATAATATTTTTTAAAATTTAAATTTATTAATTTCATAATTTTATAAAAACTTTATTTATAAATGCAAATCTTTACTATATTCATATAAACAGCAAAAATATTAATTTCAGTCATCATCCATAGCAAATATAAATGCAATTATCACTATAACAATACGTCCGACCAGCTTTAGAATTTTTATAACTTCCCCTGTTTTTCCTCCTTTTAATTTCATTTATTTATTACATCTGCTCTTTATTTTTTTATTTCACAATTTCAAAAATCTCAAATATACTCATCAATAATATCAAGTACACCGTTGTCATTATTCGACGGTGCAATATATCTCGCCGTTTTCTTCACCATTTCATTCCCGTTTTCCATTGCATAGCTGTAATATACATGAGCCAGCATTTCCAGGTCATTGCCGCTGTCGCCGAATGCCAGAATCTCAGTTTCGGAAATCCCCCATTTTTCCTGAAGAATTTTCAAACCATGTGCCTTATTAATACCGGGAAGAATCAGATCGATATCTCCATGCCCGCTTGCCGTTGGTATAAGAATATGTCCTATTAGACTGTTCAGCTCTTCCTGAACTTCTTTTACTATTTCCACAGGACAGTTCAGTGCGAATTTAAAAATCTGATCATCTACGTTTTTTATATCAGAGGTTCTTAATAACTTGTGGTAATAACGGTTTGCATATCTAAAAAATTCATCGCTTGTTTCCATTTTTACATAAGCGCTCTTTTTTCCGCAGACAACCATATTTACAGCAGGCATCCCCGCTATTTTATCTATTATAGCCTCTGTTTCTTTTCTGGGAATTTCCGCTGCAAAAAGTTCTTTTCCCTCAGATATAATATAAGCCCCGTTTTCCGCCACATAAGTCAATTCATCAGCGAATTCCGGAAAAAACGAATGAAGCTGATAATACTGATTTCCACTTGCCACCACAAATCTGATCCCGCTTTCTTTCATCTTTGTATATTGCTTTTTAAATCTTTCACGGTCATAATTACCTGTATCTGATAAAAATGTTCCGTCCATATCAACTGCGATTAATCTAACTCCCATAGCATCCTCCCGTTATAATAGTTTATAAATTAATTATAATAATAAAAATCATAAAAGTAAATGAAAAGGATACTTTCAGCCGTTCAGATTATTTACAGTCTGCTTGTCTTCAACCAGATAATTATTACTTCTGTCTGCTTCTATCAGTTTATGAAGTATATACTCATAATATCCGTGTACGATAAATTATCCCTTGACACTTAATAAATTCAGTGTTAAAATCCATACAAAAATGAATGGAGATTCTACATGAAAAAAATTATATTAGTTGTCTTAATGCTCATATCAATCAGCTGCACAAATAAAACGCCGCAATCAGAAAAAGACTTTATCTCTTATATGACTATTCTTCAGAAGAAAGGAGAGTATTTACAATTTTCGGGGTTTGAAGGGAATGACGAAAAATTAATTAAGTATGCTCCATATTTTGTAGAGAACGCTAAAAAAGTTGAATTCAAAATATTAAAAACTGAACAGAAAAATAATCAAAGTGTTATAACTGTTTTCATAAAAAGCCCTGATCTGGATTATTACGATAATCAGTACCCAAAATATAACAGAGAAGAAAATTTTGATAATTATGCTCCCCAAAAAGCCGTTTTTATGGGAGATGCCCTAAAACAAAAGGATTTAAAGTTCAAAGAAAATACAATTTTCGTATATATGATTTATAAAGACAATCGCTGGATATTAGATTCCGGTATTAAAAACAATGATTTTTTCTATATGATTAATCATAAAATATTCTGAGTTTTTTAACCCTGTAAAGTTATATTTCATAACTCTAAAACTAAATGAAATAAAGAGATATCCCAGAGTAATTAAGCCCTGACATATCTCTTTTTCTATTTTCCTGCAAATTATTTAATTTTCAAAAAAACTATTTCACTTTATATGTTTCTGTTCTGTTTTCCCAGCCTTTCAGCCATTGTTTTTCATTTCTTTTCGGATCTGAATTCTGAACCCTTCTTTCAAGAACAAACTTCGCACTGGCACTGAATTCATCCATAGCTGCTTTCCCGGTTTCTTTCCCTTTCATATTTTCCAATATTTGTAAAAGTCCCCAGCCCTGTCCGTTATATCTTTCTGTCTCCGATATTCCTTCTCCCTTGAAATTAACATAATCAATAAGGGCATATAGTCCGTTCGGCGAATTTGATACTCTGTAAAACTGATATTTTACATTCTCTTTATTATCAGCCTGCAAAAGCATTTTATCAAGTGAAGCTTCAAGCCTTTTATAAATAAATACTACCTGTGTATCTCTGGTTTCATATAAAAAATCTCTGAGTTCATTTAGTTTTCCTGCGTCCTTATCAGCAAGAAAGGCATTTCTTGTTGCCCATGGTGCATATTTATTATCCTGAAGAATTTTTGGAAGACTTATATTATTTGCTTTGTAAAAATCAACTAATTTTGGAAAGCTTTCGTCAAAAATTTCTTTCTGCCCATTTCTATACCAGATAAAATGCCCTATTCCCAATGACGGAAAATCTTCTCCTGTGTTCCAATATACAAGATTCTCCTTTTTACCGCCCGCTTCATTTTTAAAAATTTTATCTCCTATTTCTTTAAGATCACTGTTTGAGAGTTTCGGCATCTGATAAATACTTTTCACAGAGTCTGTATTGCTTTTCCCGTTCCCTGCCGTTGCAGCAGAAACCGGAATAAAAGCCGCTATTTGCAGAGCCGCAAAGACCCATATTATCTTTTCCCTTATTTTCATATGATTAACTTCCTTTCAATATATTTAATCCTTTATTTTCCATTCAATTTCTCTGATAATTATAACAAAAAAAGCATTTCTTGTATAGTTAACATAAATTTTGGATTTCTAAAAGCTATAAATAATAGACTTTTATGAAATGAAACATAATAATTCCTGCTATTCTGCACATAAAAATGAAGAAGATAAAATTATCTTCTTCATTACCTCTACTCTCTCCTTAAAACACAGCCTTTAAAGTTACTCCTGCCCTGTAACCGTCTTTTTCATCATTTCCTGTATTATATTCCCCGGTTAGGAATATTCCATATCTGTCTACTACTTCTACACCAAGAACTGCTCTGGTTCTGAATGTTCCTTTTTCATCTTCCGGCTTTGAAAGTTTGTGATAACCATCTTCAACAGCTATTAACCGCGCTTTTTCCCGCTCATTCAAGTCTGCCAGTTCGTATTCATATGCAAAATCCAGCGAGCCTTTCAGCTGCCATGCTGTTTTACTTCCCAGCGGCAGTGTAGTTTTTAGCTCCACTCCTGCTCTCGGCTTTGCACTCCATGCATCATTTCCCTCTACCTGAAGTGCTTCAAGACCGCTTTCACTGAATGTAGGTCTTGTTACATACATTGCCTTAAATGCTCCATATGGTGTAACACTGAATTTTTTCCCGATGTTCAGTTCCTTGCCTAAAATATTGTCAGAAGTGATGGAATAAGTTTCATATGTGCCGTTCATCTCTGATCTTTCCACTCCTTTTGACTGATCAGGCCAGTCTATATTTCTGTCTACATTATGAAAACTCACTCTTCCAGTAAGATCATTGCGCAGACTCCATCCCTGAACACTATATTTGTTATGTAATCCAAGCTGAACTGTATCTACCCATTCTTCACTGTTATTATGATCTTCAAATTCAAATCCTGTATGCAGATAACCAAGTGAGTAACCAAAAGTATGCTTGTATGTTCTTTCCACTTCTCTCAATGCAAGAACTCCGGTTGCACTGTATTTATACGGCACCACTCCGTCAGTATCCTCTTCTGTTTTACCTTTTACACCTATGATACTGATTTTCACGTTTTCCTTTGTATTATTACCGGAATTCTGTAATGTGTGCAACGATTCCTCAAGCATTCCTGCCATATCTTCTTCACGCTGATTTATATTAGCATATACATTTCCAGCGAGACTGGCTATAGCATGCCTGAAATGCGGTTCTGTCTGTATCATATCTATTTTATCATAGATTTTCAGAGCATCTCCTGTCTGATTAGCATATCTGTCATTTAATGTCTGTCCGAATTCTTCATACCAGAAACCATTTGTAAAATCCATATAAGGTACTCTTGTCATAACTATATCCATACCCTGACCTGTTGCATCCCAAGTCAGTGACTGACTTATATATTCACCTGTTCCGTCCATTCCTCTGAATATATTCTTAAAAGTATATCTGTCAGCTGATGTTCCCTGTGAGAAATCCGGCGCTATTTCCAATTTTTCAGGAATAGTTGTTCCGCCGAAACCTATTGTATCCGAGAAACTTGTTGTTGCTTCATTTGTTGTAGGGTCTAATTTTACTATTACTTTCATATTTTCATAAGAAAATTTATTCCCCAGCTCTATTATTATTTCTCCTGAATTTATTAATGACGGCATATCAGGAAGTTTATATGCTGCTGTGGTATAGCCTTGTTCTGTATAACCTGTTCCTGTTATGCTTCCTACTCCGCCTATTATATTAGCTTCGTCAAAACTTGCCGCATATTTTATTCCCACTCCCTGATCATCCAGAGGGTCTCCTGTATTTTTGATTATTATTTGACCTTTGTTTTCTACTTTAGTACCTGCTCCTGCGAGATATATACCTGTTACATTTTTTCCCGTAACTTCAATTATACCTGTAGGTGCATTATAGATATATGCTCCGTTTCTACCTGCCATCCCTACTACTTCATCACCTGTAAGCTTTATGAGTCCATGATTTTCAGCTCTTGTGTTATCTGCGAACATTCCTATGATTTTATCCCCGGTTCCGGTTATAGTCCCGTAGTTATATGAAGGTGCTGCCGCATCTCTGGCGTACATTCCCACACCGTCTTTTCCCACAGTTATTGTTCTTCCTGCCTTATTCACCGCACTTGATCCTTCAGCATAAATTCCAACTGAGTATCCGGTCTTTACACCAAAAGAATTCGTTACTAAAAATGAATCTCCCAGTGTTATATCCGCGTCATTTTCTATATAACCCGCTGTAATAAGCCCTTCAAGTTTCATTGTTCCGTCAAGCTGCTGAACTTCTGTTGCATAATGTCCTCTGTTATACAAAGCTATATTTCCTGTACCTGCTGTACCTGTTATATTTCCTGTATTAAAAATACTTCCCGCTTTAATTGTATAAAATGCTGTATTATCAGAACCTGTCATGTTGATCTGCCCGTTATTTGTAATAGTGGAAGCTCCGTTACCATATACGAAAATGTTACTGTCACTTAATGTAATTGCCGACTGGTTATTCAAACTTGACCCTGATTCAGCTATCACGCCGTAACTTCCTGATCCCAGATTAAAATTCACTCCCGGATCTATAGTAATACTGGAACCGTTTATTCCATACAATCCTACTGCTTCGTTATTTCCTATTTGTATAGTAGAACCAGTGTGTATTCTTAATATTCCAGTATCCTTGTATATTCCTGTTCCTTCATCTCCTACTTTCAAAGTTCCCATATGATCCACCTGTGGACCCAAACTGTAAATTCCCAGTGATTTTTTTCCGGCTTCTATTACTCCCAAAGCACTGTTTACTATTGTATCCAGAGCGTTTTTAGTATAAATCCCTATACTTGGATCATCCATTGAAAAAGAGTCATATACTTTTATAGTTCCGTTATTAACTATATTCTGCGGAGTTCCTGTAGCATAAATCCCTATTGCTCTGTCACCTGAAAGTTCTATTAAGCCGTTATTGGCTGTCAGTCCTGTGTTACTGTCCATATACATCCCAATAGCACCAGTTCCGGAACCATTTATCACATTATTGTTGATTATATTTATTCCGCCCTTTTGATAAAGACCAACAGAGCTGTTCCCCAGAGTTATAAGTCCTGTATTTTCTGTTTCTGCCCCTGCTCCTGTGGAATACAGACCGACAGAATTAGCTCCCAGAGCTATTATTCCGCTGTTTTTCAATCTTGCACTGTTTTTACCGTATATAGCAGCTGAATTATCTCCGAGAGTTATTGTTCCGGCATTTTCCCCTTCCACTGTATATGGCGGAACAAACGGCGATAAATACTGACCATCCACTGATACAGCCACTACTCCTGTTCCGGATGAACTTATATTTGAACTGCTGTTTGTGAGTATTGCAGAATTAGTCCCGTTTAAGAGAACACTGTCCGAATAAAGAACATTAGTCCCTGAATGAGTATATGCCGCATTAGAGAGATTGCCCACTACATACGTAGAACCCGGAGCTGCATTTATTGACAAATTATTGTTGAATGTTGAATTTATTATATTAAAAAGCACTATATTCTGACCATTTACATTTATTGTCCCTGAATTACCGTTAAATGTGCTGCCGTTAATCAGATAAAATCCTATTGCATTATCACCGTTCAGGTTTATATCTCCGCTGTTAATATTTATTTCAGAGTTATCGGCGTATACCGCTATACCATTTTTACCTACAGTTATCTTTCCGTTACTTGTTAATGTTGATTTCACAGCACTTACACCAACTCCGCCGTCCTGCGGAGACATATTTATTTCAGAACCTGAATTAAGCCTCACCACTGAGTCGGCTCTTATCAAAGAAGCCTCTGTATTGTTAGCATAAATACCGTAGCTTGTTACTCCCGACAATGCTGTCGTAGTTATCAAACCGTTATTTTCAATCTCTATAAAGCCGTTGCCGTATGAACTGTTTATCTTATTTTCCCCGTATATACCTGCTCCGCCTTCACCTACTTTTATTGTATTATTATTTTGTGAAAGTGTTCCGTTATATGACACTATTCCTATTGAGCTTGCCCCTGTTGCGGAAATTTGACCGTTATTTATCACTGTTCCGAAATTAGCTATAACTCCTGCTGAACCTGCTCCTGTCATATTTATTACAGCACCGTTATTTACAGTTATTATTATATCATTTCTGTTTGTACTCCCCAGAAAACTTTCCTGCCCGATACCATATTTTCCTGTTCCCGCCCCGGATATAGTTTTACCTGACAGCAGTGTAACCTTAGACGATAAAAATTCTGATCTGTTATAAGCGTCATTAGGATCATCCACATTTACGTCCAAATCTACATTTAAACCGCCCTTAAATACAGAATACGGCTTATAGTTGGAAACACTTGAAGGATCAATGGTTACTGTCAAAGGCAGACTTCCTATAATTCCAATAGATGTCGTATCACTCAGGTTTATGGTACTTCCCGGATTATCAAGCACAAAAAGACTTGAATCAGAACTCGTCAGTTTTATATTTAATTTTCCGCTTCCTACGACCATGTTTGTCAAAAAGCTGTTGATTCCCGACGGAACTCCTTTAAAATAAAATGCCGTCCCGCCTGAGTTAATATCTGCATCTACAGTTCCTGTTACATTGAATTTTCCTACAGGATTTCCGCTTGTTCCGGAATAATTATAAAGCATAAGTCCGCCTGAATCTACTTCCAGCTTGGCACCGCCTGAAAGACCGATTGTCGCTCCGCTTCCAAGATTAGCTTTATCATCGGCGTATAGTCCAATAGCACCGTTTGATACCCTGATTGTCCCTCCTGTAACATTTGTAACTGCCGAACTGTTTTTAGCATATATACCTATTCCCTTTGGTGATGCTACATCTACTAAGCCGGCTGTCATTCTGAATGTACCCTCGTTATAGACACCTACCGAGCTTTCGCCTAAAGTGCTTGAATTTATTATAATATCCCCGGTGTTTAATCCTTCTGAACTGCCAAGAACTGCCATTCCCTGAGAAGTTTTTATATCATTCTGCATCAGGATAGTTCCGTTATTTTCAATATAGCCTCCGCTTGCTGCAGAAACTCCTGCTTTTATAGAAACCATTCCTACTGTATTTTCTATAAATGTTCCGGCTAACCCTTTATTTTCTATAATTATAGTTCCGCCATTTACTGCTTCTGCTCTGTTTGTCCCGTCCCCGTCAGCTGCTATACCTCCGAAGTTATCGCTGTCATTTATGTTTATTGTTCCAGTTGCTGAATTAATTACTTTGGGACTTCCTGCAACATCAGCGGCAACCACTCCGTTATCTACTCTCATTGCCGAGTTTTTCTCTCCGCTTACATTTATTATCCCGTCATTTATAATATTATCCGGGGAAGCTACTTTTAAAAAGATCCCTGTATTTCCCTTTCCACCTGAAACATTTATTATTCCTGTAGATGTATTTTTTACTACGCCTGTATATCCTCTTACAGAACTTCCTCCAGTCAGTGCAGAATCCTCGATCACTCCTATTGCTGAAGAGCGTGATCCTCCTGCTGCACTTGTAGAACCGCTTATATTTATTGTTCCGCTGTTAAGAAATGTCGAAGCAGAATTAACACGTGACGACAGTTTTAATCCGTAACTTTCCACTCCGCCCATAGAAATCTCTCCGCCGTTATGATTAATAATATTTACTACAGGATTCGTAGATTGCGGTGCATAAACCTGTATTCCCACGGATTTTTCCCCGTTAAAATTAATCTTACCAGTTGATTCATTAGCCAGTTCATATCTGTTCCCCACCACTAAATCATTATCTTCATATGTCAGTATCATTCCTACTTTATATCCTGTGTATCCGCTCGCATCTCTGTTAATTGCAATTACATTTCCTCCGGCAAACGGTGCAAGAGTGAGATTCATACTGCTGTTTTTTGCTAAGACTCCGTCTAATGCCGTGCTTGAAGTTTCGCCTGCATCTGTTATTGTTCCTGTATTCCCTATCTTACGTAATCCTTGAACTCCGCCCATATTAGTATCTGTCTGTATTTCAAAGCCCACTACCAGCGGCCCCACTAAATTCATTGTTGCAGCATTCACAAGTGTAGCATTGTATGCATTATCCAATGTAGCTATTCTTGAACCGCCCACCAGAAAAGGCTGCCGGTTAAACGCCGCCAAAGTACCGTCTCCCTGAATTGTTGTATTTGAGATGGAATCTATTGTAAGATTTTCTTTTAATGTTGCTACTGAATTATGAGATGTTGAAGTCCCGTAATCAAAATATACTTTTAACAATGCCGCGTTAAATGAAGCATATACATTCCACGCATGTCTGATTGCAGGATTGCCGGGTGTTAAAACTGTTGTTGCTATCGGCCACCCGCCATATCCATTGTTACTCTGAGTTCCCGCAATTATGTCGTAAACCCCTGTACTTGCATATGATACGGGATTTCCCGGCATTGCTGCATACGGTCCTCCGTCTGTTCCTCTTGATTCACAATTAGGATTCATAAAGTTACAGAAAGAACCCAATTTTATATTAAAGTCAGGTGCTTCTCCAAGTGTAGGCTGATCCACATTAGGACTTACAGGATTAAAAGTCTTTATAGTCAGTGACGGTACCGCAGGAGCCGACGGTGTCGAAGGTGTGAATACCGGAACATTCATAACAGGTTCCTGAGGCAGTGTCGGATTTGGATTTAACGGCTGTCTGTTTATTACCTTTGGAATTATGTTTATTCCAAGGTCTATTTCCTTTGGCTTCTGAGGTGCTTTATATATTCTGAATCCGTCTGTTTCTGTAATAAATGAAAGTTTTTCATCCAGAATGCTTCTGATTATTCTTTGATCATTTACACTTAAAGAATTGATTATATTATAGTGACCCTCCATAATGGAAGTCAGCTGACTCTCAGTAAGCAGTCCCGAAGCCCGGAGTGCATTTTCCATCTCACTATAAGCCGATTGATTATACTTCTTTTTCCCGCTGTAAGTTGTCGACACCGAATAATATTTTGCATTTTCCAGTGTATTGTCTCCCCTGCTTCTCTCAGTATAATAAGTATTCAAAAATACCTGCCATTCAAGATACTCAGGTTTTACCACATAATCACTCTGCAGATATAGATCTTTTAGTTCTCTGCTTCTCTGATTCAATATTTTCTCTAATAAACGGTAAGATTCATCATTCGATTTGCCAAGTTCTATGTTTTTTACCATTTTATTATATAATTTGTCATATTTCACCGAAACCGGTTTCTCGGCTCCTTTTACATATGACGGTATTAATGCATTTAATGCTAGAAACGACATTAATAATTTTTTATTTTTTTGCATCATCCCTCCTTGATTATTAACTAAAAATTATTTTTACAATATTATTATAAATTTGAACAGCATCTTTGGTTTTACTTCCTTCTCCTCTCACTAAATTTTTTTGTAGGATATTTAAGATAAATGATATGAATTGCTCTTTAATTAGTATATTTCTTTGATACGTACACTATCTATCAATATTTTACTAGAATATTTGGTTAAAGTCAATTTTAATCATAAAAAAATTTAAAATTAAAAAAATGTCTGACCATTAATTTTATATATTTATTTTCTATATTTTGTAATTTTTATAATTCTATCATTTAATAATTTCTTTCAATATAGAAAGCCACTCTTCTCTTGTATTTCACATTGAAATCTTTCGTTCAAAGTTTTTTCAAAGAATAAACTAATTGAAAAATAAGTTAATAATTGTACGATAAATATGCTAGAGAAAATAATAATAATTTTTTATTTAAGAAATCGGGTCTTGAAAGACCTGGTTTTTTTATTTTTCACCTAAAAATTATTTCGATATTTGTCTTACATATTTTCAAAATTTGAATCTTATTTCTGTATATGATACACTTTTCTAAAGCTTTATTTTTCTGAATTTATAATTCTTAATATGTAAAACTACAGATAGGAGACTAATAATGGAAAATCTGAACGTAACCGCTGAAAACATTAATATTATAGGCAATTTTTTATCAAGACGTGATATTCCTTCTCTGACAAAGGAAGAACTGAAAAACAGATATGCTGTTGAGAAGGCTGATATAATTATACTTTTCGGTGGGAGTATAATTCACGGCTGGGATGTTGCTGCCAAAGCGATCAAAGATGATCTGGCTGAAAAACTTCTCATCTCCGGAGGTATCGGGCATACTACCGACGAGTTACGGAGTATTATTTTTGAAAAATTTCCCGGCATAAAAACTGAAAATCGTTCAGAAGCCGATATTATTGCTGACTACATTAAACTAAAATATGACATTAATAGCCCTCTGATTGAAAACCAATCTACAAACTGCGGTAATAATGTTACCTTTGCTCTGAATACGTTGAAAGAAAATTCCATTTTCCCCAAAAATATAATAATAATTCAGGATTCTACAATGCAGGAAAGAATGGACGCCACATTTAAGCTGATTTTCAAAGATAACAGCATAAATATAATTAATTTCGCCCCTTATATTGCCAGAGTCAAAAGTGATGGAAACAAACTGATTTTTGAAAATTCAGATATCACAGGAATGTGGAGTATGAAAAAATATATAAATCTTTTAATGGGAGAAATCCCCAGATTGTGCGACAATGAAAATGGTTACGGGCCTAAAGGGATGAATTTTATTACTTCTGTAGACATTCCGGGTGAAGTTCTTGACGCATTTAATTATTTAAAAAAGTATTATGCTTCTTATGTAAGAGTGGCAAATGAGAAATTCAAATCATAAAAAAACAAGACTTTATAGGTCTTGTTTGCTTTTTATATATTCAGTTTGTAATTTCCAGATTTTTCTATAAATCTATCATATTCCTCAAGTGCTATGTCCACTTCCACTTCTCCATATCCGCTTTCTGTTAATTCCTGCATTATCATACTTTCAGAGTATTTTTGTCTTTTGCAGTTTTCTATAGCCAAAAAAAGTTTATTTTTAGGGTACCTTTTCAATTCTTCTATTTTTTCTTCATAACTTTCAGGATTTTGTGTTATTATTCTTAAATTGAAATATTTCATAAGTTTGCCTCCTTAATTGTTATCAACTTTGATATTTTAACATACAAATTAAATGAAATCAAGAATTTTTTTTGTAGTAAAATCTCCTTATTTCACGCACTTTTCTGCTATTATATTTTATATGATTTTATTGATTTTGAGCAAGTTGTTGCAAATGAAAAAATCTTCAACAATGCTTGAAGATTTTTTTGTTTTTAAATTTTATTTTTTGTATTAATATTGCATATTTCTCCGTTTTTCAAAAATCCATAAATCTAACTCCAAAAACTATTAATAAAACTTTTGAACTTAGATTTCCCAGTATTTTGGCTGATTTTTATAAATCAACTTCCAAACTTCCGCAATATACATTATCATAATGAAAAGACCACTCATTAAATAAAATCATATAATTTTTCCCTGTAGAATGTTTGTGAATTAATCCCCAGCCGCCAATATCACCTTGCTCACCCCAACTATGATAAATCCAGTGTTTATATTCAAACATATAAGTATATTCCCTATTTTTTAAACTGTCTAAGTACGAAATATCTTGTTTAGGAGTAAACTTTTCAGCTACATCCAGCAAAGGAATGACATCTGATATTTTTACTTCAATCCATGCATTATTTTCATTTTGGTACAAAATATTGTCAAAACGACACTGAACAATCGCAGACTGATCAATTTCTTCCGGATGTTCTTCCCAGCCGTTAAAAAAGGAAGTTCCCGGCATAAATAAAAGCCAAAAACTTTCACCAGTTTCAAAATTAAACGGAAAGTGCACTCTTATTATTTTAGATTCATTTTTCACAGGTATTTCCATACTTCTTTGCCAATATTCACCTTTGTTTTCCAGATCATCATCTTTAGTGAAATCCGACCACTCCACCATTGAGTCATAAGCTATTATGTCAAATTTATCTAATACTTCTTTTTTTGGTGATGCTGTTTTGTTACATGCATTGCATAAAAATGATAGTTTTTCTCCTGTATTCATAAACTATTCTCCTTCGTATAATAACTATTTAAAAATCATTTCAATTTAAAATTACTTCCTTATTGATAAAAAATCTTCAAGCATTGTTGAAGATTTTTTCATTTATTGCATTAATATCTAATATTTCTATTCTTTCGGAAATTATCAAATTTTTCCGCAGATTTATAATACCGCCTGTTAATCTCCATTCATTTTTTTCTCTTTTTCCAAATACATTAAATAGTATTTTTCAGCAAGCTTTGTTAGTTTTCCGCTTTCATCCTCACTGCCCAGAACCTTATAAAATTCTGCTAACTGAAACATTGCCCCGAGATTATCATGATCTGCCGACATTTTATAATATTTTTCAGCCAGATCTATTTTCCCTGTTTCCTGATACAAAAGACCCAGATTATACATAGCCAGATCATCATTTTTTTCAGCAGCCTTTTTATAATACTTTTCGGCTAAATCGTACTTGTCCATTTCATAATATATTATTCCTAATTCATTATAAGTACTGTATGTTCCGTCTTTCAGCAGTAAATTATAATATTCCTCTGCTTTAGCACTTTTGTTTTCTTTTGCATATATTTCCACTAATCCCTGAATCGCTTCATTTTTTGATTCCGGATATACCAATATACATAAAATAAAAAAACACAATAACTTTTTCATAATTCCTCCTCATGATTCGATAAAACTTATCTGATTTCTCTGTCTAATAATTCATAATATTCAAGTTTTGAAGGAATTAATGCTAAATTTTTCTCGTTATCTGTTACTAAAATACCAACATTAATTTCCTGTAATTCTACTATATCATTTTTTAACAGTCCTAATTTCTCTAAGCCGGACTCTGTAAAAACCTCTTCAGCATTTACCGTCTTTTTTTCTGCTAATTCTTTATAATGTTCATATGTATCAAAAGCAGTTTCTTTTTCCTTTATTCCGCTTGACTCGCCGGAAGCCTTTGAAGAACCTTCTGACCAGTACTTAGATGCATAACTGGGAGTCAGGACAACCAAAGCTGAGTAAAATGATGATGCTCCTGAAGGGTCTTTCGGAACTATATCTATATCTCCAAATATAAAGACCCCTAAAGCCAAAAATAATAATAACTTTTTCATTCGATTACCTCCTATTCTCTATATCTAATTATATCATGCTTCTATAACATTAAGAAAAATCCTGCTCTTTAATTCTTTATGATAAGCCTTGCTTTTATAGTAATCCTTTTTTGATATTCTCTAGCTGGTTTTACTCACTCTCAAGCAGCGACTGCATATATGGCTCTATACCTTCAAGATATCTTTTAGCATTTTCTTCTCCAAAATAACAGCCGTAAAATAATGTTACTTTTCCATGTAATTTTTTCTTCATATTTTGATATTTTTTATTATTTACCTTGTACATTCCTTGCAGAGCGACTATTTTCCCCGCATTAGTCTTAGAATTCTTAATAACTTTTTCCAATAATTTTTCTGAGTCACTATCCTTAAGCAGTACACTCAAATATACATCATAAAAGTCATAGCCTAATCTGTCCGCATCCACTAATTTTTGGTATGCTTCCTCTATTGTTATATTGGAATTCAGAAGCTCCTCCCTGTGTCCATTCCAGATTTCCATATTAATCATCGAAAATCCAAACTGAAAAAATATAAACATTCCAGCTAAAATTAATAATTTTTTTTTCATTATTGCCTCCTCAAACAATTTTTTACATTATAACACATTTTTACAATTATAAAAAACAAGACTATTTTATATTTAGTCTTGTTTAAAATATTTAATTTTGATTACTCACTTCTCTTATTTTTTTCAAATAGCTTTATTCAAGCCTCGGCTTTTATAGTATTAATAAAATCCACTGTATTATTTAATGCCTGATCAGCTTCCGGTATTGATTCAAATCTTGTCTGAAATACATGCCACATACCTTCCCAAATTTCCAGCTTAACAGGTACATTCACATTTGATGCTTTCTCCTTTAAAGTCAGAGAATCACTTAATAAAAGCTCTTCACTGCCAACCTGTATAAATAAAGGCGGAAAACCGGAAAAATCTCCGTAAATCGGTGAAACCATAGGATTTTTAAAGTGTTTCTTATCACAATAATATTTTGATGTTAATTCCAAATCTTCTTTAAAAATTTTAGGATCTAAATGTTCATTATTGGTGACAGATACTCCGGATAAAGAAAAATCTAACATTGGAGAAAAAAGAAATGCTGCTTTTGGCAGTGAATATTTTTTTTGTTTTAGAAGTAAAATTAATGCTAATGCCAATGCACTGCCGGACGAGTCACTTCCCAATATTATTTTTTCAGCTTTTATTCCGCTTTTTAACAGCTGCAAATATATTTCCAAAGATTTATTAAGAGCCTCCGGATATGGATTTTCCGGCGCTAGTGGGTAATTATGTATGAATAATCTTAGCTTTGAACGATTTGCAATTTCCGAAACCAATTTTCTATGAGTTAATTTTGACCCCTGATTAAGACCGCCGCCGTGAAAATAAAAAATAACATATTCTGATTCAGTAAATTCCGGGATTATCCAGTCCGCTTTTATATCTCTTATTATGACTTCTTCAATTTTCACGTTTTCAGGTAATTTTACATTCCCAGCTGACTCTTCCCACTCTTCTCTTTGAATTTTTAAAGGTGTATTGATTACGTCTTCCAAATTTTTATTCTGAAATAATTTTTCTTTTGCTGTTACAGCCTCTTTACTGATCATTTTCCCCTCCTGTAATTTTCTATTTACACTATAGCATGATTTATCTTCATAAAATATTTCTGTATTACAACGGAAAATACACGCCTTCTTTTATTAACTCTACTCTCTTTTCCCAATCTTTTATTGTATTTTTATCTGTTATTTTTGTTTCTCTAAAATATTTTGATTCTTTATCTTCAGCAGTTATATAATCGTATACTATAAAACTTTTAGAATGAGCTCCGTTTATTTTTATCAGTCTGTCAATTTCCAAAAAGTAGACATTATCCTTGTCTTTATAATATAAACTTCCATTAATTCCTTTTATCGGCATGAAATATTCAACATCAACATTTTCTATTATTTTACTGCCCAAATATATATTATTCTTGTCTTTGGCAAGAGCTTGGTCTATTATCCGAAAAGTTTCCAAATCCACATTCTCCATTTTTGTTCCATTGCTCAGCACATAATTTTCTGTTATCTTATAATTTGAAAACGGCATCAAAAGTGAATATCCTGTATTTAATAATGTTAAAAATAATAATAATCTAATTAACTTCATACTCAAACTCCTTAATTTCCACATATAATAGCTATATATTGATTTTTATTTAAATCAAAACCTAAATTAATTCCATTTTTCACTAATCGTTTTATATTATATCATAAAAACCGGCTATTTAAACAATGCCGGTACTACTCTAAAATATAAAAACCTGTATTTTAATTATAATTTCTTTAAAATACAGGTCAGTTTCTTAATTTCAATTTTCTTTTCCTACTTTCTAATTCGGAGATATACTTTACTCCTTAATATAGTTTACCTCTTTTTTTCAAATAGTCAATAGGTGATACTATATTTTAAGATTTATAATCTTTTTTAATTTTTAAATTCATTCTTTCCTTTACCTGCCCAAATAATCTCTCAATCATACGGATAAATAAAAAGAAACCCTCATGAATGACAGGTTCCTTACTATTTACATGCAATCTTCATAAACTTTAGATTTATTATATGCATATATTAACATTTGTTCCTATATTTCTATAATAAATCTTTTCATGTATACATTATACTCATATTATCTTTGATAAAATATATAATTTCCTTTCGTTTTTATATACAAATAATTATATGTTAATTAGATTAAACTTATAGCTTTCTAATTATTAATTTGTGTATCTTACAATAAAGTATAATTTTAAAGCAACAAAAAAACATTGAAATATACTTTAAATAATGATAATATATTTGTATAGTAACACATATTAATTTACACTTAGAACACAGAATGAAACAATGTAATGCGGGCACACTTCTAATTAATTTTAGAAGTGTTTATTTATACTTGACTTTTTTTGCTTGTATGATAAAATATAAATAAGGTGTATAAAATAATTAATAAATAATTACAGTACTATCAATATTATTTACTCCACAATTTTTTGGCTGCCTCCTTTCGGAGGCTTTTATATTAAAAAGAATCCGTTATATTTTCAGGATTCTTTTATTTTTTTAATTATAAAACCAAACATAATCTTTTATGAAAAGAACTGTTGCTGCAACATAATAAATTAAATATAATAACAATAAGAATTCTGCTATTTTTACAATATAAAAACATAAAATCAAATATTCGTAAATAAGCTTTAGAATAGCTCTTAATCAATTGGATGCGGAGGTAAAATCATTTTTCCATATTCAAATCCTATATTTTTATCCTCCCCGTAACTTGTTTCAAAAGTAAGGACTTTGAATGTTTTCGCATCTGCCCCCAAAACTTTCTCATTTTTATAATAAACATTATTTTTATCTTTAGCATAAAATTTGTTTAAGACTTTAAATGTTTTTACATCTGGATTTTCTAGTTCTGTTGTCAAATAATATACTTTTTTGCTGTCCTTTGAATAGCCGTTTTCCAATGTTTCAAATGTTTTCATATTCACATTTTCAATTATTCCGGTCATATAAAACCCTCTCTGAACATAAATTTTTTCTCCGTCTGATATATAATATATTTCCAAGCTTTCCCCGACAGGTTTAACTTTTTCTGGATCCATACTGTTCTGCTATACTAAAGTTGAAACAGTAAGTGATAGTTTGATAAAATCAAATTATTAAAGGAGCTGTATAAAAATGACTAAAAAAATAAAATATGATGAGGAATTAAAAAAACATATCATAAGATTGCACTTAGAAGAGGGCAGAACAATAAAGAGTTTAACAGAAGTGGTGTTAGTATGAAAAAGTGGACACAAAAATCTTGATTGTGTAAACTAATTGAGAGAAGGCAGGTGTCCGAA
>NZ_JAMZGM010000049.1 GCF_024158605.1 Sebaldella sp. S0638
CTGTCTATTTTGTGATACTCATTTTTTTATTTAAAAATTCTTCTTTTTTTCCTTGACATTTTATAACTGGTCTATTTTCTGGACTTATTAAGATATTTCAATACTTTGTTATATTCTGTTTTATGCCATGCTACATCTTTTTTGGCCCTGTAGCTTTCTATCCTGTCAGCTTTTTCCATCTGTGCTTCCATATCAGGAATTTCTGCCTTCTGGATATTTTTCTTATCTGCCATAGAGATACTTCCTATAATAATCAAAAATATAATTATACTTTTTCTCATTAAACCTCCTTTCAAAATAACATTATTCTACATAATTCTACATGCTTTTTTAAATATTCGCATTTGTTTAATTTTGCGAATCAAAAAAAATAATTTAATCTTTTACACATAAGTCTGACAAATTATCATATTTTAATTTTATTTATGTTAAAATTGACTTTAAAGAATTAATTTAGTACAATATTTATATGAATGTATTCGCAAAATTAAACAAATACGACTATTATTTTAATTTTGTGTATTTCATTCATAATTTACTATTTTTGTTAAATTTATAATTTTATTCTTATTACATATTTCACTGCTAAAAACAAAGGTTTGTCAAACATTATTAATATAATAAAAATAAAAAAAGAATAATATCAAATCTGACATTATCCTTTACATTTCATCTTTAAACATCACGGCAAATACTATTAACAAAATCCCGCAGCATACAAACAAAGCTTTTTCACGGAGCAGTTCTGTAAAAAGACCTCCAACTACTGCTCCTACTATAAAAAACAGTATTAAACCATAGTAAATCATGTATTTTTCTTTAGCAGCCTTGTCTTTGAGCATTATATACTTATATAACTGCTCTGTTCCGCTTCTCAAATTACCTGTACACATTGTAGTTGCCGATAAATTTCCGTTTACTTTACGGAAACTCTCTACCTGAAGCGAACATATAAATGAAATTGCTATATTCACAATAATATTGTAGTTTCCCTGCGGTACAAAAGCTAAAATAAATAATACAAAAATTTCTATAAGAATAACAATCTGTCTCCAGTGTATTCTTTTCCTGCTTTTAAGTTTTGTTCTGATAAATTCAGCTGCCAAAACTCCTAAAACAAATGCCGAAATCGGAAAAAGATAAAAAACTGCCTCTCCCCATTTAGCTTCGACTATCTTAAGTCCCAAAAGAACAATATTTCCCGTCTGCGCATTTGCAAATACATTTCCTCTGATAATAAAAGTATAGGCATCAGTGAATCCTCCGACCATACTTAATAAAATTCCTAATCTAAAAGTATCAGAGGTTTGTTTATATTTTTTTAGTCCGGATCCAAACATTTACATTCCTCCATTCGTTTTATTATTGGCTCGGCTAAGAACTATTTTTTCATTATATTAAAAAGCTGGACATAAGTCCAGTTTTTTTAGCCGATTTATAACAAAACGATTGTTTTCCGCATGTATTGTAGCACATTAAAATGAAAAGTCAACCCCAATGTTTACAGCACTATTTTTGCTAAACACATCTGTATTCTTTAGTAAACGAAAATTTATTTACCCTTTCAGATACTTCCTCAAATCCAGCCCTGTCCTAAAACCAAACTTCACACATTCAAAAAGCTCTTCAAGCATTAATTCACTTATTTCACAGTAAGTTCTGAATGCTTTGTCACCATATTTTTCTTTAAATTCATTTTCCAGATTCAGAATCTTTTGATTCAATTCCAAAAGCTTTGGATTAGTTGCCAGATTCTCCTCAAACAATGTATTAAATATTGCTTCTTTTGATATCATTGATATCCCCTCCCTTTATTATATCAATAATATAACACAATATTTTAATTTAAGCAATATGTTTATTAAAATTAAATTACTTTCTGTTTCTTTCGTTCATCAGTAAATTATCTATATACTCTGATTTATTATCTGTATTCTCGTTTAACCATCTTGAATTTTCAGGACTAATTCTGATACTTAATGTTACCTTTTTATTTTCTTTTAGTTTTTCTGGTCTCCCGGCATTTGGATTTTTAAATCCTGCTTTTCTCCCACTTTTACCTTTTACTCCTGACACAAATATACCTCCCCATATTTTTCCCTTGATTATAACATTTTATATACCTAATGTAAAAAATGAAAGCCGAAGTTTCGAAAAAATCCCAAAAATATACAGTAATAAATCCCGGACATTTCAAAGTATCTTGTTGCAATATGGCTAAAAACGAGGTAAAACTTACTAAGCAGCGCTATACTGGAATTTCTTCAAAATATACCAAAATAATCTGATAAATAAAATATAATACAGGGAGGAATATATGGAAAAACCGGAATATCAAAGCAAAACAATATTTCTTTATATTGTAAGGCACGGAAAAACCATTTCAAATCTGGAAGCCAAAGTACACGGCTGGACTGACAGCCCTCTTAGCGAACTGGGAATATCACAGGCAGAAAAAGTGGGTGAAGGGCTAAAAAACATCACTTTCAACGCTGCCTATTCCAGTGATATCAAAAGAGCCGCAGATACAGCAAAAATCATTCTCCACGCCAATAAAAACGAAACCCCGGAACTACAGGAACTTTTTGGTCTGCGGGAATGGAATTACGGTGGTTATGAAGGCATTGACGAGACAAATATGTGGGTACCCCTATTCAAAGAAAAAAATATGGAATTCAAGCTTGACCGTTCGAACTGGAAAGAATTCACATCACTGACTACAGACAGGGAAATTGCAGATTTAATAGCAGAAAATGATCCTGCCAAAACAGCAGAAAACTACGACGATATCCTAAAACGTGCCAAAAAAGGCGTTGACTTTCTCATAAATGACATCACTGAAAAAGGAGGCGGAAATGCCCTTGTTGTTTCACATGGAAACATAATCCCCACAATTTTATATTTATACGCTCCCGACGAATATAGCGGGGAAACTGTGCCGAATTGCAGTCTTACTATTTTGAAAATAGAAAACGGGAGATTCTCCCTTGAAAAAGTCGGAGACACTTCTTTTATAGATAGTTAACCATAATAAAAGTATCCATGTACAGGAATCTGCTAAGTCTCCTATACATGGATTTTTTCAATTTCCTAATTTTCTATCTTCTCCAAACCATAACCATCAGCGGTATATGTCATGCTATATTCACTGTTCTTATCTCTGACAGTTTTCTCTCCTGTAAATTCAAATGTAGCATAATCAACATCTTTTAATATTTTATCTTCAATATAAATTCTTGAATACTTTTATTAATAACCATTTTCTCCCTGTATATAAATTTGTAATTACCTATTTATCCACTCTTTCCAGCCTGCATTCTATCTGATCAAAATCCGTAATGTAATATTGAAGTGTATATTCATGATTTTTATCTTTAACTAATATTTTACTCTTAGCTTCATCTACATAGCCAAAACTCGCGGCATCTATCCCTTCCAGCTTTTTCCCTGACAAATAAACAGCATTTTTATCCTTTAAAAATTTAGAATCCATGACCTCAAAACTCTTCATATCTATACCAGAAATTACATTCTCTTTGTAATATACAGCCTTATCATTTGCGGCATAATTATTCCCCAAAATACGAAAACTCTTTATATCTAAAACATTTAATTTTTTCTTCCCGAAATATACATTATTTTTATCTCTAAAATAGCCATTTCCCAGCACTTCAAAGCTTTTAGCATCTACACCGTCTATTTTTTCATTTTCATAATAGACGAAATTTTTATCTTTATAGTAACCATTCCCCAATATCACAAAACTCTTAGCATCTGCATCTGTTTGTTCCCACCCGAAATATACATGTTCTTTATCTTTGGAATATTTCGCCGGTCTTTCCCCGTCTTTCATAACTTCAAAAGTATTCGGGTCGGCATAATTTATTTTCCCAAAATTATAATATACAGAATCTTTATCCCTGAAATATTCTTCTGACAATGCCCGCACAGTTTCCAGATCAGCTCCGGTTTTTTCTCCGGCAAAATAAACATGTTCTTTATCCCGTGCCAAAGCATAACCCAAAACTTCAAAATCTGCTGCTTTTACTTCACTTATCATATTCTGCTGATAATAAACATGATTTTTATCCTTCGCATACCCGCTTTTCGGTATTAATTCAAAACTTTCAGGATCAGCACCTTTTATTATTTGATAAAACATATACACATTTTTTTTATCCTTAAAATAACCCCCGTCTAAAATTTTTAAAGTTTTTAAATCTACACCTTCTATTTTCATCCCACCGGAATAAAAAGATTTTTTATCCTTTCCATAGGCCCATTCCAAAGCCTTAAAAGATCTAGGATCAGACCCTTCTAGTATTTCACCGCTGTAATAAACATAATTCTTGTCTTTGGAATAATAATTATTCAATATCTCAAAACTCGGAGCATCTGCATCTTCCATTAATATACCCGCAAAATATACATGATTATTCCTGATGAGATATTCGAATTCCGTGCTGTTATTTTCAACAGCAGAAATTCTATCCTCCGCAATACTTTTTCCCTTATTATTCCCGCAGCTTATAACAACTATAAGCATTATTACTATTAATAACCATTTTTTCATACTCTCTCCTTATTTGTAACATTTTTATTGTAAAATCTTATTAACTTTATAACTAAGCCTCTTTTTCAACAAAGGCACTTTAACTGTGCATAGAGATAATTATCATTAATACTAGTATAGAAAAATTTCTCCTCCTTATTATTCCTTATCTTCATTCCGCTAAAATTTTAAATAAACAGTATATTTTTTCGTACAATTTCATTATTTTTTATTTAATAATAAATTATAGCCGAACAGATGTTTTTTTTCAAGCGAAAAAAGTTTTGTTTTAAAATCATACATTGTTAACCTGCCTGCTGTAAGAGTATTTTTTATAAAACAAAAAGACTATATTCTTCAATATACAGAATACAGTCCCTTTTAGAATCTATTTATAAATATTCAAAAAAAGAATCAGTTTACCTCACTTCTTTTACTACCAGATTGATTTTTTTATCTTTTACCGTGCTTCGGCGGTCTTGAATGACCGCGTCCGTTATCATTTTTCGACCCTCGGGGATAATGATCGTCTACAACAATACATGAAGTCAGAAATATTAATAATGCTGTACTCATTATGAATAATTTTTTCATATTTATCTCCTCTACCTCTTTTTAATATTAGTATTTTTCGTGTTAGTTATTTTTCTTGTTTCATACTTCAAACATTTCCCTGTTTTTTTGCTTTTTTGTACACAAACTTTCTGATACCCCGGCTTAACATCTGTTTTCTTTTTAGTTCCAGCTCCGTATCCAAACACTGATAACCCCGCTGCTAATGTAAATATCATTATAATACTCTTTTTCACTATTTGCTCCTTCCAAATTCCCTGATAATATTCTATTTTATTAACATAACAATAAGTATTATGTTAATAAAAAGAGCCCATCCAGGTGAGCTCAAAAAATAAAAAATTATTACTACCATTTCTAACAAATATATAATAACAAATAAACGTGTCAATCATGTGTCAAAAAATATTTTTTCACTATTTATTGAACTAAAGAAAATATTTTTTATTATTTATAATTTTTTTATATGATAAAATTAATTATAAAATTTAAATAAATATAAAATACATTAAAAATTTATCTTTTTATCCTTCATTGTCCTTCCATCCAGAAGTAGATACATATTTCCTCTATTTCCTCATCTGTCAGGTTCCTTTTTTCCACTAATTTGCTCATATACAAAATTTCATATATTGAACCGAGAAACATTCCTAATTTCAAAGTCATATATTTTCCGCATTTAAATCTTGTCTCTGTTTCTAAAAATATTCTTTTCAAATTTTCAAGAAAAAATTCAGCTTCCGGCTTTTTTTCCGCATAATATGAGCCTTTTATGCTTATTAAAAAAAATAATATTTCTTCCTTTTCCTCCAAAAATCTTATTAGTTTCCTTGTCAGGCTGAATAAGTAATCCTGTTTGCTATGTGTGAATTTCACCTGTTCCAGAACTCTTATTATCTCATTTGAAGAATAATCCATAATCTCTTTATATATCTCATTTTTACTTTTATAATGATAGTATAAAGTTCCCGGACTTGTTTTTAGTTTTTTTACTATTTCTCCAATCGAGGTTTTTTCCAGTTTCTTTTCTTTCATCAGGCTTAATGTTACTTCGATTACATCTTTTCTTTCCATCATTCTCCTTTCAGAGACAAGAAAAGGGTATTTCCGGATAATCATTCTCCCCATGTAATCCGGAAATCTTGACCTTTTCTGTTTATCTGCCAAAAATACTGCTTCTACATATTTTTTTATAATATAAAGGGTTGTTTATTACCAAGATAAAGTTTTAAATTACTTTTTGGTTTAATACTGTTATAATCATCTTTTTTAATTACACCTGCTTTTGACAGCAGAGAAAAACTCTTCCGAAGAAACACCCGAAAGTTCACGTACTTTTTTTCTCCTAAAATACTGCCTTTAGCGTTAATCCTGCTCTGTAATCATCTTCTTTATCATTACCTGTAGAATACTGACCAGTCAGAAATATCCCGTATCTGTCTGCTATTTCTACACCCACTGATGCTTTCGTTTTGAATATTCCTTTTTCATCCTGCGGTTTTGATAAATTATGATAACCATCTTCTATTGCTATTAATCTTGCTTTTTCTCTTTCGTTCAAGTCTGCAAGTTCGTATTCATATGCCACATCAAGACTTCCCTTTAGCTGCCATGCCGTATTGTTCCCCAGCGGCAACGCACCTTTTAGTTCCACTCCTGCTCTTGGTTTTACGCTCCATGCATCATTTCCTTCTACTTGAAGTCTTTCAAGACCGCTTTCCTCAAATGACGGTCTTGTCACATACATTGCCTTAAATGCTCCATAGGGCATGATACTGGCTTTTTTTCCAAGTCCGAATTCTTTCCCTAAAATATTGTCACTTGTTATACTATATGTTTCATATGTACCGTTCATTTCTGATCTGCCAAGCTCATCGCCCCAGTTAATATTTCTGTCTACATTATGTATACTTGCTCTTCCTGTAAGATCATTTCTCAGCTGCCATCCATGTGCTGCATACTTGCTGTGCACTCCGAGCTGTATTGTATCTACCCATTCTTCGCTGCCGTTGCCGTCATCAAATTCAAATCCTGTATGTAAATATCCCAGTGAATAACCAAATGTGTGTCTGTAAGTTCTTTCTACTTCACGCAAAGCTATTGCTCCTGTGGCAGTATAATCATATCCTACCACTCCGTCAGTTTCTTCTTTATTTTTTCCTTTTCCAGCTACTATGGCTATTTTTACATTTTCTTTTGTATTATTATCGGAATTTTGCAGTAAATGCAGTGAGTCTTCAAATACATTTGCTATATCTTTTTCTCTCTGATTTATATTAGCATATACATTACCTGCAAGGCTGGCAATTATGTGTCTGAAACTTTCCTCTGTCTCTATATAGGCTGTTTTATTATATATTGTTACTGCATCTCCTTCAGCTGACAGATAATTATCTTCCAATGCCTGTCCGAAATCTTCAAACCATAATCCGTCTGTAAAAGTAGTAAAAGGAATTCTTTCCATATATACGTCTACTCCGTCAGCTGTAACCTGAGGTGTTGCTTCCCATAACAACGAACCGCTTATGAAGTCATACGTTCCTCCTGATGATGCCTGAATTACACCTTCTAATTTATAGACATTTGCTATTGTTCCGTCTGAAAACCCCGCCAAAATTGTTATTGCAGAATCTGTTGACACCGTATCAGCTATTAGTGATGTCCCTGACAGTGTAAAAGTCCCGTCTCCGTTATCCACTAGTGTTGATAAGTCAGTTTTTATCATAACCTGTATACCATCCAGTGCCAGCACACCGCTTGTTTTTATTATTCCGGCATTTACTAGTGTAGGCAGAGTGTAGCTGCTTGATGATGAATATATTGTATAATCACTTGCACTGTTAACTGTCACTGCGCCACTTACAGTATGTGATTCATTGGTTGCATCCAGTGCTACCAGAGCTTTGGCATTATTGCCCGAAACATCAATTGTACCGTTATTGGTTATTATAGTTCCAGCACCGGCATACATTCCTATTGCATTATCTCCGGAAATTTGTATATATCCATTATTTATTATCTGCGAGCCTGAACCTGTTCCGCCCATTCCTACTGTATTATTTCCTGAAACATTTATTACACCCGTTGATTCATTTGTTATAATTCCTCCTTCGGTGTACATTCCCACCGAGTAATCTCCGCTTGTACTTATAGTACCATAATTGGCCGCCGTTCCTCCTTTAGCTACTACACCATATCCGCCGTAGCCTGTCGAGATTAACCCGCCTGAATAGTTTGTTATTGCAGCATTTTCACCGTATATTCCTACTGAATATTTACTGTTATCCACATCAACATCTGTTGTCCCTGCTTTGAAAGCCAGATCCGAATCTTTCACTGCTATAGTTCCGTAGTTATCCACAATTCCTCCGTTATTGTATACCCCTACATTATTATTTCCGGCAGTACCGTCAATTGTTCCGGTATTTACTATAGTTCCTCCGTCAGTAAGATAAAATCCCACATTATCTGAACCAGTCATTGTTAAATCAGCATTACTGGCTATATTTGCACCGCTTGTTGCGTACAGATACAATGAATCTGTTCCTATTGTATTGGTATTTCCGGCAAGATCTGCATATGAGCCTCCCTGTAACACAATTCCATAGTTACTGTTCCCTATATTAAGACCGACCCCGCTGTTTATTGCAGAAGAAATCCCGAATACTGCCACTGCTCCGTTTGTACCTATATTAATTACAGTTCCTGAATTCAAATTAACAGTTCCGTTAGTTGAATAGATTCCGGTACCTGAATTTCCTATATTCAATGTTCCTGTGTTAATGACATTACCGCCGCTGCTGTATATCCCTATTGAATTTTCTCCGGAAATTATTGTTCCTGAATTTGCAATCTGGCTGCCTGCAGCAGCACTGTACATTCCCATGCTTGGATCCATAGCATCCGAAGAATTCCCTACTATAATTGTTCCGGTATTATTTATATCAGAAGTGCTTGTTCCTGCCGAGTATATTCCTATTGATTTATCTCCTGTTAAATCAATATACCCGTCATTTGTCACAGGCATTAGTGTTACTGCATTATTATCAGCATATATTCCCACTGTTCCTGAACCGTTGCTTGTTATACTTCCTGTACTTGTATTAGAAGCACTTACACCATCTTTAACATATATTCCCTGAGAGTTCGAACCTATAGATATTACTCCGCTGTTTACTACCAGAGAACCGCTTCCCGAAGTCATTAATCCCGCAGAAGAATTCCCAAGAGTTATTGTCCCTTTATTGCTTAATCTAGAGCCGTTTTCTCCGTAAAGTCCCAGCGAACTGTCACCAAAAGTAATTATTCCGTCATTTTCCCCATCTATACCAGAAGTCATTCCAGACGGCAATGATCCTGCATACTGCCCGTCCAGTGCTGCGGCAGCTACATTAGTCGATCCGGCAGATGAAGTAATTGTCGAACCGCTCAAATATACAGCTGCATTTTCTCCGGATACCAGTGTACCATTTGATGCAAGATTGCTGTTTCCTGTGTATTCAAATGCTCCGCCTACTATTTTACCAAGAGTGTAGCTCGATCCTGATGTAACACTCCCTACTTCAAAATTATTTGAAATTGATCCGCTTGAATCTATATAGAATAAAACTACATTCTGACCATCAATATTTATAGTATTTGTTCCTGAAGTTACCAATGAAGATGTACCTGAAAGATACATTCCCAGCGCATTATCTCCGTTCAAATTGATAATTGTGTTAGCTAAATCAACATCACTGTCATTGGCATAAAGTCCGACTCCGTTTGTTCCTACTGTTATTGTAGAGCCGCTTCCCGTTAATGTTCCTCCGTTTACATAGACTCCCACTGCATCAGATACATTTCCAAGGTCTATTACACTTCCCGAAGTTAATGTTACTGTTGCATTACTCAAAGCAACACCGCCGTTATTATCCAGGTATATCCCTATTGTTCCTGAACCGCCTGTCCCTGTAATACTTCCGGTATTTGTAATACTGATCGTTCCTCCGCCGTATGTTCCCGGAGTTGCCGGATCCTGATAACCCACTCCGTAAATACCTATACCTTCATCTCCTATATTAATAGAACCGGTATTTATTGTTGTTGTTCCGTTTTCTCCGTAAATACCAAAACTGCTGTTTCCTGTAGCAGAAATAACAGAAGAATTTGTTATATTGCCGTTATTCGCATATATTCCTATTGATTCTATTCCAGAAAGACTTATTGTACCGTTATTAATCATATTGTTATATGTAACTCCGGTAACAGAAGAAAAGTTATCACTTAATGCTATTTGGTTCGCCTGTGATCCTGTCATGCTGATTCCGCTGTTAACAGTTACTCCTATTAATGACTTTTCTATCTCGTTATATGCATCTGTGCTGTCGTCAAGATTCACATTTTGATCAATTGCAAGTGTTCCTTCCAAAAGTGAAGCTACATTTCCATTTATAGTTAAGCTGTTGAAGTAAGAATTTAATGATCCGAAACTCAATGATGATAAAATAGAACTGGCTCCTTGTAACGCCAACAGTGTAGCACCATCATCCACTACTACATCTAAATTATCTAAACCAGTATAATATGTAGAAAAATATGTACCAATATTTCCATTAACTAGAAAGCCGGTTGCTCCTGATAGTAAGTTCAAAGTACCTGCTGATGTAAAGTTAGTTTTAGTTGTTGATCCTGTAGTTTCAGATATTGAAAATATTGAACCGTTTCCAACTGTAAAATTCGTGGCACCTGTTGTCAATGTTCCATCAATATTATATAAAAGTACACCGTTTGTCCCCACTTCATATGTTCCAGTACCTAAATCAACAGTTCCTCCATTGTTATATACTCCTATTGAGCTATCTCCTGTAGCCGAAATATTAACAATCGAATTATCTAAATCTACTGTAGAATTCTTCACATAAAGTGTACCGCTGCTGTCTCCTGTTACTATAAAATTATATGTTCCGCCAGCAGATTCCTCATTTAAATAACTTCCGCCCATAAGGACTATTCCATGAGATTTTGCTCCATTTGTCTCTATAGTATTGGAATCCAGAAGATTTATTTTTCCTCCTGTTGAAGCATATAAAGCTGTTGTCCCATCAACCTTGTTTGAACTGCTTCCTACTATCACATCAGGATATAAATTCAATACTGAGTTATTTCCAATCACTGCCAGACCTGTGTTATTTTTCCCGGAAGTTATATTAATCGCAGAAGATGTTACGTTATCTAAAGTCAGAATTCCATTGTTTATATATACTAAAACACTGTCTTTTGCATAATCTCCGAATATGAATTCGTAATCTTTTATTCTGTATTCATAACCTGTTGAATTAGTAACGTATAAACCTATAGAACCTTCAACATAATCCGCATCTTTTCCTGTTATATTTCCGGCATACTGATTTTTTTCATCTCCCACTGTAACTCTTATTTCTGCCGGCTGCTCATCATACCCTACACCGCCTGTTACAGCATTCGTCGTGCTGGCATAACCGTCATCCATATCATTTGCTAGTTCTATTCCTATGCTTGAATCTCCGTTTATTCTTATTGGGGTTTTTAATACCAGTTTGGAATATTTTAACGAAGGGCTGCTCTCCACACTTGTTACCAGCGATGAAGTTTTTATCCCATAACTGTTACTACCGTATAAAACCACATCTCCATAATTATAGAAAACATAGTGCGGAATTGAAGACAGATTTACTGTTGTCCCAAAATTGACTGCTATACTTTGTGCTGCTTGCATCTCGATTAATCCGCCTGCTTCATTATATAATTCCCATCTTCTATTTGCATTGGCACTATGGCTTTGAGCCGCCGTAAATGTAAATGCTACTTGTTTTGAGCCGCCATTTGTATAATTAACATCATCGTAATATCCGATTATTTTTCCGTAATTACGTACTGTAGGACTAAAAGACCCTGTATGCGACTGGAGTGCTATTATTATAAAGTTATCGCCATATCCTTCTAATGTAGCATAATTATACAATCCTCCGTAATAATTATACATAGTCGAACTGGTCCATGATGCAGCAGACAGTGCATTTCCATAATAATCCGTGTCAAATTGCGTATAAAGAGTACTTCTGCTTCCATGAGGATCATATTGTATCAAATGCGGAAGAGTCCCTGTATAACTGCTTCCTACTTTACTTGTTATTCTCATTACTAATGCTGTTACATCTCCCTCAGTACCTAACGTTATTTTTTCTGCTCCGCCCAGTTTATATAATGCAGTCGGACCACTTGACGTCAAAGTTGTATTTGTAGTTAAATCAGTCATAACTCCGCAATATCCGCTTGTATAACAGCTCCCGTTAGGATTGGCCGAACCATATAAATTTTCTGTATTATAACTTGATAAATAAGAATTGGTATTCCATGTTCCTTCCAAAAGTCCTGATGTAAGATTATACTGAGCTATTTTAGCAGTATAATAACTTGAAGTGCTTAAATAATTAAATGTATCATCACCATTTCCTGTATCTGGGGTAGTCACATTAAAACTTGATATGCTTGGAACAGTAGGTGCTTCAATATCAGGAATATCTATTGAGAAAGCATCCACATTCACATTAGCACTTACAGTCTTTGTAGGTGAGTTTATCTCCGCCGCAACTGGTGAACTGCTTATTTCTCTTTCAGGATTAAGCGACAATTCCTGTACATCTTTAGTTATTGATTTTAATGGAACGCTCACTCCTAAAGTTACTGACTTCGGTGTCTGCAGCGGCTGATATGCTTTCCCTGACAGGCCGCCTGCTGTTCCGCTTGTTACTACATAATTTCCGTTTGCATCATAATATCCAGTAACTTTTGAATGATATTCTGCATTTTCTTTGGAATTATCTACACCTTTGTTATATTCCTCGTAAAATCCCGTAAAAAATACCTGCCATTCCAAATATTCAGGTTTTACAATATAATCACTCTGTAAATATAAATCTTTTAGTTCCTTATTTTTTTGATTAAGTATTTGTTCTATTACCTGGTAATTTTTAGTATTGGATTTTCCATTTTCTATATTTTTCACAATGCTGTTATACATTCTGTCATATTTTGCTGAAATCTGAGTCTCTGCTCCTTCTGCATGAGACGCTAGTATCGAATTTAATGCTAGAAACGACACTAATAATTTCTTATTTCTTTTCATATCTCCTCCCAGTAGCTACCATATATTATTTTCTATTTTGTACTGTTCCACCTGAAACAATAATTCCTCTATTTCCTGAACCTCATATGTCTTTTTTTCTATTTGTTTGTTTGTTTTAGCAAGTGCCTGTTCCTGTCTTTTTGTCCTCGCCTGATGCTGTCTGAATTTTCCTCCTGTTCCTTCTCTCAGTCCTTTATTATACTCGTACATTTGTGCTGTATTTGTAATAAAACTGATAAAAGTTAAAAATAATATTATTATCTTTTTCATTTATGCTCCTTTTATATATTCTCTCTGTTTTTTGATTTTCACATACCGTCTCTTATGTCTGACTTTCATTTCCGGCTCAAAGCTACATCCTCCTTCAGATTTTCTCTTTTCTAATTAGTTTTTATATGCAAATAGTCTACATATTCTGCTAAAAACTTTTACAAACATTAAAAAAGAAAATTTCATAAATAATTTTTACAGAAATTTTTCCTCCTTTCAAAAATACTGCTGTTTTTCCTCAACATTCCAAATAAAATCCCTACCTTGTGTCAGAGTTTCAATAATAACAATTTAATGTGTCAAAATGGTGTCAAAACCCTTAAATACAAATTAATTATAGTTAGAAAGGTAACTATATAAAGCAAAAAAATTAATTACCTTACTAACTATTTTACTATAAAAAAATACGTATCTAGCTAACTATACGTATTTAACAATAATTCATTTTTTTGGTAAAAAATATTTTTTTATGTCTAACATGACATATTTTTCATTATTTTATCTAATATTTTAAAAAATGTTTCTATTTCTTTCTTTGTAAGGCTTTTTCTGGCAACTTCTTCGTTTCTTTCAAGGTCTTCTATTATTTTTTTATATAAACCTTCAGATTTTTTAGTCAGATCAAGTCTTTTATAACGTTCATCCTCAGAATCACGAATTCTTGTGAGATATCCTTCCTGTTCAAGAAATTTCAAAATTCTGGTAGCAGAAGAACGTCTGATATTAAAAGCCTCTTCTATATCTTTCTGAAAAACATCGAATTTACCTTCCACTCCGCCTATATATCCTATAATTGCAATCTGCATTCCTGTCAGGCCTTCATCAAGATTTACAGCATTTTTATCAATAAACCGCTTTATCTGATTCGCAAGTGCCCTTATTGAAAAAATAATTGTATCATTTTGATTCATTCTCTTTACTTCCTTTTCCTTTAATTATATCATTAAAACAGCTCCATTGTCAATTATTCAGGTACTTCCAGACTATGAAAGAACAAAGATTTTAAAAATTATCTTAAAGAAAAAACAGGGATACAGAACCAAAATGACATAAAATTAAAAATCCAATATCTTTTCTTTAAGTCTACCGTCTTCCCTGCATTTCCATAAAAAAATCAATCTACCCTGAGGGCATCTATCGGATTCAGTTTTGCTGCTTTTGATGCGGGATATACTCCGAAAACAATTCCTATCATAGTGGAAAGAGTAAGTGACAGGAAGATTATATTTACCTTTATTACCGGATTCATATCCAGAATATTTGATACTATCACAGTTGAAACTGTTCCTAAAAATATTCCTATTAATCCGCCTGTAAGAGTAAGTATAATGGATTCAATTAGAAACTGCAGAAGAATATCTTTATTTTTAGCCCCAATTGCCTTTCTCAGACCTACTTCCTTTATTCTTTCAGTAACACTTACAAGCATTATATTCATCACGCCGATACCACCTACCAGTAATGATACCGAGGCTACGAAACTCACAAAAATTGAGAGCATACTGAGAATACTGTTAAACTGATCTAAACCTGAACTTGAATTCACAGATTGATATAATCCCTCTATTTTTGCTTCTTTATTTAAGGTCTCCGAAGTAACACTCATAACCCTCTCCAGGTCATTAGGATCCTTTACCTTTACTTTCAGACTATCGTGATACTTTTCATCTAATTTGCTTATATATTGATAATTTTCATAGGGAACATATACAAGTGTGGGACTGCTCCCGCCAAGCAGACTGCTCATACTTGCCACAGGATTCTTAAATACCCCGACTACTGTATATTCTTTATAGCCGATATCTTTTAATTTAAGTGTTATTTTCTGTCCTATGGGTGAAGCTTCCCCAAAGACTTTTGCACTGGTTACATTATCAATTATTGCATAGTAACCATTTTTCCTGTATTCACTTGAGTTAAAATAACGCCCTAACAAAATCTGTGTATTTTCAATGTCAAATGTTTCCTGAGTTGATCCGAAAACCATTGTAAAGTTCTGAAATCCTTTCATTTCAAGCCTTTGTCTTGAGCTTCCCGACGGTGCCACGTATTCCACACCGCTTATATTTTTTATCATATCAATATGCTTCTGCTGCAAGCGATGCCTGTTTTTCGTATTATCCACAGAAGTATCCAAAGATACGTCAAAATTCCCTACTCCCAGCTTATTAAGGTCTCCGGTTATTTTTTCAGTAGCTCCGGAACCCAATGAGGACATAAGAATAACAGAAGTTATTCCTATAATTATCCCCAGCATGGTAAGAAATGACCTCATTTTATAACTTAACAGGTTTGTAACTGCCATTTTTAGTGATTCTATAAAATTCATCTTCTGTTTTTCACCTCTTCATCTATTTCTATGATTCCGTCTCTAAGCCGGATTATTCTTTTACAGTGTTCCGCCACATCTTCCTCATGGGTTACCATAACTATGGTTGTTCCTTTATTATTCAAATTTCGGAATATTTTCAATACTTCTTCACCAGATCTGGAATCAAGATTTCCTGTCGGCTCATCCGCTAAAAGTATTTTCGGGCTGTTTATTACCGATCTCGCAATAGCCACTCTCTGTCTCTGTCCTCCGGAAAGTTCACCGGGCTTATGGTGTATTCTGTCGCCAAGCCCAACCGCTGTCAAGGCTTCTACTCCTCTTTCATATCTTTCTTTTTTCGGCATATTGGCATACATAGCAGGTAATATAACATTTTCCAGTGACGATAATTTTGGAAGAAGATTAAACGACTGAAAAACAAAGCCCAGCTTTTGGTTTCTGATCACAGACAATTCATCCTGAGTCATAGTTGATATATCAATGTTATCCAAAAAATATTCTCCCTCGGTTAACTGATCCAGACAGCCTAAAATATTCATAAATGTGGATTTGCCGCTGCCGCTGGGCCCCATTAGTGCCACGTATTCTTCGGCTTCTACTTTCAGATCTATTCCCTTTAAAACTTCCAGTGAAAGCGGACCGTTCTCATAAACTTTTTTTATCTTTTTTACTTCTATCATTCTACCCTTCTTTCTCAACCAGACTTTACATCATAGGCGGTCCCTGCTGATTATTTTTTTTAGCTTCTTTTCCGGGTTTTACCGCTTCAGTAGTTGTTTTCACTTTTTCACCGTTCTTTAGATTTGCATCAGCATTTTTTATCAGTGTTTCCTTTTCACTTATTCCTGTTTTTATATGATAATAGTTATTATCTGTTGACCCCACTGTTACTTCCTTTTTCACTATCTGGCTTTTTTCATCAACTACAAAAACATAAAATCTGCCGTTCTCATCCAGTACTGCTGTGTAAGGAACCTTAATAACATTCACCTCTTCGAGATACAAAACTTTCACATTTACTACATTTCCCGGTTTCAGAAATATTTCCAGATTAGAAAATTTTATCTCTATTTCCACTTTACTTTCGTTATAGGACTCATCCTTTGTCGCTGTGCTTGCTATCTCTGTTACCACGCCAGTGAGAGTTTCCCCTTCTGGCAGAGCATCAGATGTGATTATTGCTTTCTGCCCAAGTTTTATATTTTTGGCATCATAGTCTGTAAAATCTACCTTAACTGACAGATCTTTTATATTGGTTATCTTGAACAAAGGACTGTCTGTATTTACCCTGTAATTATCATCTGCGATCATTTCAGATATAACACCGTCTACCGGACTTACTATCCTGTCTTCATACTGTCTGTAGTCACTTTCCAGTGTGGCAATTTCCAGCTGAAGATTTTTTATTTCATATGCTATATCCTCTGTCTCAGTCTTTGAAGCTCCGCCTACTTTTACTAATTCGCTTGAATTTCTGTAATTACGCTGTTTTTGCTCCAAAGTAACTTTTTTTTCCTGTACTTTTCTCAAAGCAGTATTCTTATCAGTAGGATCAAAAGTCAGAATAAGTTCACCCTTTTTTACAGTATCTCCAAGCTCAAAGTATCTTTTGGAAACCATAAGGGCTTTTGAAGTATACACTGATATTTCATTATTAGACTTTACTTCCCCCTCTTCTTCCACAAATAATTCAAAATTTCCCTTTTCTGCTTTGACTACTTCATACACTGTTTCATCTTTATTTTTTGAAAAAACTGTTTTAAATATTAAAAACCCTGTAAACAGTATAATTATTATTAAACTCAAAATTATTACTTTCTTTTTCAATTTTTTCACCATCCTAGTTCATATATTTTATTTTATGTGTAAAACTCGACAACTCATTTTGTGCTTTTACAAAATCTTTTTCGGCAATATTATATTTGTTTAATCTTTCCAGATAATCACTGTAAGTGGAAACACCCAGCTCATACTTTTTGGAATAAACCTCATAATCTTTTTTTGTTACTTCCAGATCCTTTTGTGCTATCAGTTCATTGGTCTGCAATGTGGTATACTCTATCATATTTTCTTTGATTTTATTATCTACATTTACTTTTTTATCTAAATAATCTACTTTGTTTTTTTTCAGTTCGTTTTTCAGATTTTCATAGTCCCCTTTGTAGTTAAAAACTGTCTTTTTCACTCCCAAACCTACAATAACCTCATCATTTTCAAAAGAATAAGACATTTCGGCATTTAATTCAGGAATACTTGTAGTATATTTTTCTCTTTTTAATTTTTCATTATTAATCTTTTCGTCATATTTCAGAGAATCAAGATCTGTTGTTCCTATGTTATAAAAATCAACTTTCTCAACTTCTTTTTTTTCAATATTCTCGAATTTCCCATCTGTAACAATGTTATAGATAGAAAAGCTTTCCCTGTATAACAGCAGCTCTCTTCTCAAATTCTCCAAATCAAGAATAGCCTTTTCGTATTCAGCTCTGGAAGATATATGATCGAATTCTGATGCAGTTCCGACTTCATATTTTTTCATTATTATTGTATAATCTCTTTTTTTTACTTCAAGTGACTTTTCTTCTATTTCTATCTCTTTTTCTTTATTTTTGTAATTTTTATATAAATCAATTAAATTTACTATTTGAGTATCAAGCTCTTGAAGATTCAGGACTTTTTGCTTTTCAAGGGACAAATCATTTATGATCCGTTCTGAATCATATTTGCTGTAATAAAGTTCTCTCAAATCCTTGCTTACCCCAACCCTGTTTTCTACAATTTCATCATTAAGCGTATCATAATCAAATCTGTAATTAAAAATTCCGTATTCTGCCTGGGCTGAAACACCATAATGGCTTTTTCCCACAGTATCGTAATATTTGTTATCTACATTCATAGTCACGCCGTTCCACTCGCCTTTATCGATCAATTCCCTGTTTATTTCATAAGAGTCAAGATTAAGTTTATTTTTTTCTGTGGTATAAGACTGTGACCTTAACTGTTCTATAGCTCCGTCAAGATTAATACTAAGCAGAACAACACTTGAAAACATCATCAATATTATGTATTTAAGCAGTTTTTCCATTATTCCTCCTCTTTATAATTTTTACTTTCTTTTGACACATCTCTGTGCAAATAACCTGATTCACTAAATGACTCCTTTCCTTTACCAATTTATTTCAAAAAACTCTATGACTAATCAGTCATAAAAAGATTGTATTTTTCCATATACGAATAAAAAAATACTTCTACTTCAATTTTTTCAGAAAAAAATAGTTAGCATTCTTACTATATTATGAAATTTTTTTATATAAAATTTTTTATAAATTAGTTAGCATTCTAACTATTATGAAAAAATTTTATATAAGATTTTATGAGTGTAACATTTTATATTTTTATTGTCAACATTTTTATTTTTATGGTTGACAATTCCATATATTTATAATACAATTAGTTCAATGAATTAACTATTTTTATAAAAACAGGTGAATAACTATGAAACTTGCAGATATTATCGAAATTCTTTCTAAAAGATTTCTAAATTACAAAGTATCAGAACTGGAAAAATACAATATCGAAAATATTAACATTAACTTTTTTCAATATATTGATATTATCGGCGATATGGACGCTCCTACTTACGGAGAAGTAGCACAAAAACTAAATTTGAGCAAACCTGCAATAACAGCTATTGTAAATAAATTAATAAAAGAAGATCTTGTTTACAAAGAACAGTCTATGACAGATAAACGTACATACCATATCAGACTTACCAAAAACGGACTCGAAATTTATAACAGCTGCAGACTTGCACACAATGACCTTGAAAAATACATTGCCAAAAAACTCACTAAAGAAGAATATAAGCAGCTTGTACATTTATTATGTCTGGTTGTTGAATAAAATTTTTTCATTTTATTCAATATTTATAAAAATAGTTAATTCACAAAACTAACTATAATATTAAGTATAGGCTTAATGTTATTTGAAGATTCAAAAATTTATTATATGAGGAGTAAAAAACATGAAAAAAAATCTGATTTTCTATTTTTCCGGTACGGGAAACTGTTTGAAAGTTGCCAAAACAATATCGAAAAACAAAGAAAACACTGAAATTATCCCAATGGGAAGCAGTCACATCTATGAATTTGACGGAGATTATGAAAGCATAGGCTTTGTATATCCTGTATATTTCGCAGGTCTCCCTGCTGCTGCCGCCGATTATATTTCAAAGTTAGTTTTACCAAAAGATGATAATATTTATTACTACACTGTTAATACGTGCGGCAGCATAATCGGAAACGCATTTGCCCAGCTTAAAGAACTTCTTGAACAAAAAGGCGCTCATCTTGATTATTCTGCTAAACTAAAAATGTTCTCAAACTATGTAGTCATGTACAATATGAAGGAAAATGTAAAAGAAATAACTGAAAAATCTGACAAAGACCTTATTCCTATTATGGAAAACATAAAAAATAAATATAAAAACAAAACAGGAAAAAAGAATTCTCTTTTAGAGTGGTGGTATCACAAAGAAATGAAAGTTATCCATACTAAAGACCAGCACTTTAATGTATCTGAAAACTGTACTTCCTGCGGAATATGCGTAAAAGTCTGCCCGGTGGATAACATAAAGCTGGAAGGAAAAAAGCCTGATTTCTTACATCATTGCGAGCAGTGTACAGCATGTATACAATACTGTCCTGAAAAAGCCATTAATTTCAAAAATAAAACACAAAACAGAAGAAGATATACTAATCCTGATATAAACTGGAAAGAACTTTCTGAAAGTAATAAAAGTTACTAATTTTCTGAGTCTGTTTTTTATGGAAAATAATTATAATAATTGATTTTACTGCTGTTTTTCTTTATAATTATAATTAAGAATTTTATTTTTATTATGGAGGGAAAATGGAGTATAAAATAAAAGATACGAGTATTTATTATGAAATACACGGCGAAGGAAAGCCCGTCATCTGTATACACGGTTATACAGTGGATCATAACCTTATGAAGAGCTGTCTTGAACCTGTATTTAAAGATGAGAAAACACCATATAAACGAATTTACATTGATCTGCCGGGAATGGGAAAATCCAAAGCTGCACCGTGGCTGAAAAATGCCGATATAATGCTGGACATCCTTCTGGATTTCATTAATTACGTTACTGACGGAGAAAATTTTCTGCTTGCTGCTGAATCATACGGCTGCTATCTTTCTATGGGGATACTAAAAAAAATTTCACATCAGACTGACGGTATATTTTTTCTGGCTCCGTGCATTATTTCCGATTACACTAAAAGAAATCTTCCATTGGAAAGCACTGTTTATTCTGAAAAAATTACAGACTCCGTAGAATTTGAAGAAGAAATCAAAGAATTTGGGGAAATGGCTGTTATCATCACAAACAATACATGGACAGACTACAAAAATAATATACTTCCGTCAATAAAATCCGCAGATAAAAACTTCCTTGCTTTTTACAGAGAAAACGGATATGGTTTTTCCTTTGAAGATGATTTTGAAAGTCTTGTATACAGTAAGCCTTCTGCTATAATCACAGGCAGACAGGATGACAGTGTCGGCTACAAAGACATGCTCAGACTCCTTGATAACTTTCCCCGTGCAGGTTTTTCAATACTTGACGGTGCAGGACATAACCTACAGATCGAACAGCCTGAATTATTCAGGGAACATTTTAGAAACTGGCTGAAAAGAACACGTTATTAATATAAAATTTTTTATATGACTAAAATATCAGAAGCGAACGAGAAATTTATAATTCCTTCAAAACTCCTGATATCTCGGTCATTTTTTTATATACTGGTTTATTATAATATTTATCTGACTTTATTTCTGAATATTCGTATAGTCAGTGATCCCCAGCCTGTTTCCAAACGGATCATAAAATTCCACAGCCATTCCGGTCTTTATATTAAACGGCTCAGATAAAAAATCCACTCCTTTTTCCAAAAGATTTTTGTACTCATCCATGACATTATCCACTGTAAACCAAATTGTGGGTTTCATATCCTCATACATCCTTTTATCTTTCAGTATTATTGCCGGTTCTTCATTACCTACGTTAAAAGCTGTCATCCCAATATTTTCAAACTTAAATTTCAATGACAACCCCAGAATTTTCGAATAGTATTCTTCTGCGATCTCCATATTATCCACAGGGAGAAAAAAATTATCATAACTCTTCATTCAAAACACCTCTTTTCATTTATTTTTAGTTTACCATATAAGACTTGTCAACAGTTTGTCATATTCCAACAAAATATCAGTATAATAAAAATAGAATCACAAGAAATCCCACAGTTGTTTTTCTGTATTTATCTCTTTGATTCTATTTAGGTCATTTATTAGAGTCTTTCACTTTTATATATACTATAATTTATTGTAGGAAATATATTGTCTCTGCTTTCTATCTCCTCTATCCATTCTTCTTCTAGTGTATTTCCGTTGAAATCCTCATATATTTTAAATAATCTGTTTATGTGATCACTTATTTTCTTTTTTGCATATCCTACCATTGTCTCGGTATACATTATGAATTCCCAGCATGAAGTCTGTGCCATTAACAGTTCTCTTGCTGCCTGATTTAATGCTCTTTTTTCAAGATCATTTTCAGGATCACGGCCGTTTGCCAGCTCTATCATCTTTTGTGCAGCCTTGTGTAAGTGTCTGTATACATAATCATTTCTCTCATCAAGCCAGACATCATAGTAACCGTTTGCTCCCCAGCTTGACAGATTTACATCTACAATCTGATTAACCTTGTACTTTTCCAGATATTTCGACGGTGTTATGCTGTTAAAATCAGAATCTTTCATATATCTGAAAACCCATTCGAGAAATGCAGGTCCTTCAAACCACCAGTGACCGTACAACTCTGCATCATAAGGCGATACCACTATAGGATCTCTCATTCTCATAAGAGATTTCAGGTAGCCAAGCTGCTTTGACCTGTTGTTTACAAAGTCACGTGCGTGTTCTTTAGCTCTGTTATATGCAGCTTCAGGATTATACACCCTTTTGTCGCCGCTGTTTTTATCTGTAATTGCATAATACTTTACACCGATATTTCGTCTTACGCCGTCACTGTGCAAAAACGGCTTTACATAATCGTAATCCAGCTCATATCCTGCATCTTTGTGAAATTCCCTGTAAACTCCGTCTCCAGGATAACCTATTTCCGAACTCCATACCTGCTCGGAAGATTCCAGATCCCTTGCAAACGCAGCTACACCGTTAGATGTATAAACAGGTGCATATACTCCGTACAAAGGTCTCGGGGAACTGAACATAATCCCATGAGCATCTACTATAAAGTACTTTAGATTATTTTTCTCAAGATACTTATCCTGTCCGGGATAATACGCACATTCAGAAAGCCATATTCCTTTTGGCTCTTTCCCGTAGTTGTTTTTATAATCCTCTTTTGCCATTAGTATCTGAGCATTTACTGCTTCAGGAAAATCTTTCATAAACGGAAGAAAGCCATGTGTGGCAGCTACAGGAATAATTTCCAGATTTCCGTTATCCTGAAACTTTTTAAATGCTTTTATCAAATCCCCATTATATCTCAGAAATGTTTCTTTCGCTCTTTTAAAAAAGCTTAGGTTAAATTTAGCTACATTTAGGAGTTCCTCCTGATCTTTCAGTCTCTCCACTTCAAGTCTGCATAATTCCAGTGACTTATTGAGACTTACTTCATATCTTGATCTTAAGAGTTCATCATTTAACATATTTGCCAAAGTACCTGACATAGTCATTGTAATATTCCACGGAATTTTATCCTTCGTAAGATTTTCAAACATATTTAATAAAGGAATATAAGTTTCACTTATCGCTTCATACAGCCAGTCTTCTTCTAAAAATTCCTCATATTCCGGATGCCTAACATAAGGCAAGTGGGCATGAAGAATCATACTAAAATATCCTTTCATACTTATTCCTCCCAAATACCGTTTTCAAAAATTCTCATCATTTCTTCAATAACCACTCTGTTTTTATTTAAGCTGTCCAATGATTTTGCTGCATCTCTATAATCTTTCAGCTTTATTTCCAGCAGAATTTCTCCTCCTTCAAGTTCTCTGGGATATTTGACACTTATTTGATCACTTTTTATTTTCCGTACTCTTTTTTCGAATTCTCTCAAAGTATCAGAATACACCGGCATTTTCATTCTTTCTATTTTTTCTATAAGTTCTGTTCCTCTGTCTTTTCTGGATTTTTTCATATCCAGCTCTATCTCTGACAGTTTGTCATAAAATTTTTCTTGGGTACTGTTTTCCATTTCATATGCTAATTCTGAAAATTTCACAAGCATGGAATGTGTCAGATATACTTCGTTTTTCTCAATATAATCTGCTATTTCCCTGCTTTTACTTACTTTTTTTCTTTCTAAAAACTCAATTATCATATTTTCTCACCATTATTATAGCACTTTTATTGTTTTTATAGTAATTTTTTCTTATAGAAATTTCTTTGAAATTATTTTTTTTGTATAATAAGAGCGCCTTTTCATTATCTTCACTGACTTCCAATAATATATCCCTGTTACGGTTTCTCTCAAATAAAGCTTTCAGAAGCATCGTTCCCATACCCTGTCCCTGATAACTGCTGTCCACAGCTATCTCAAACAAGTCAATGCAGTCTGTTGTGTCATACGAAACCAAGTATGCCACTGTTTTTTCATCTTTTTTAATAAGTATAAAACTGTAATTTTCTGTTTCATTCATATTCTCAATATCATTTGGCTGCCATTTATTATCAAAATAAAGATTATGAATTTTTATTATATTATCATAATCTTTTATTTTTTCAGAAATTAATACTTCCATTTATCTTACAATCCCGAATTTGGTAATAGGAAGGAATCTAAATAAAAGTTTTCCTTTTATTCTGCTGTCCTGTACGTATCCCCAGTATCTTGAGTCATCACTGTCACTGCTGTTATCCCCCATTGCGAAGTAATAATCATGCGTAAGTGTAATTTCCTGTCCTGCAAGGAGTGAATTCATAGTATCTTTATTATATCTGAAATCCAGTATATTCATAACTGTGTTATCATTACCTTTTACATTAAGGGTATAAACATATGTTTCACCGTTTGTTCTGAAGTTATCTGTATTATAGAATATGTCAGTAAGTTTTTCTCCGGCTTTTACCTTCTCTGTAACTTCTTCCAAAGGTACTTCCACGTAGTTTATAATATAACTTTGTGTAGAGACTTCCTGTTCTATTCTCATTTTATATATTTTCCCAAGTGTTACTACATCATTCTTCTTAGGTATGTATATCTTCCCTGCGAATCCGAGGAATCCTTCTTTTCTGTAAAATACTCTTGTGTCAAGCGGCTGTCCGTTTGATAAAAGATTTCCTTTCTTATCCACCTGTATCGGTGTTCCTTCTTCTCCTACAAGGTTTGTCTTAAAATTTATTACTTCGTCATATATTGTTCCTGTCTGGCTGTCATAACCATTCTGCAGAATTACTACAAGCCCTTCATTAGTCACAGTAAGATCTTTCTTACCCTGACCTATCAGGTGGGCTTTCATTTCTATTACATTATCATTGATAACAAGTTCCCCGTTATCATCTATATTTAATGTCTCGCCCGGCAGACCCACAAGCCTCTTTGTATAAAGGAGCTTATTGTCTTTCGGTTCTTTAAATGCGATAATATCTCCGCGTTCGGGTTTCTTGAATTTATATGATATCATATTGGCAAAAAATCTGTCGTTTTCAATTATTGTAGGTCTCATTGATCCTGTAGGAATCATAAAATTCCCCAGATAAAAATTCTGTATAAGAAGTACGATAACCACTGCGGTAATACTTGTCTCTATTAAGTGAACCGATTCGAATATCTGGTTCTGATACAGATATATTTCCACAAGAAACAGGATACAACCCAGTGCAAGATATGTATAGAGATATATTCCCTGCATATCCATCATAAGTCTTCCCAGTACAAGAAGAAGTGCATTCACTACAAAAGCCCATTCCTGCTTCTTTCTCAGAATCAATACACCGGCATTCAGCGCGAAAACAACCATAATTATATTTTTCTTAAATGAAAAATCCAGATCCTGACCTGATTCCATTATTTTCCAGAATAAAAGTGCCAGTATAATGATATGTACTACTGTTAGTATATCAGCAGTTTTCTTCATTTTGCCGAGATCACCTTTCGATACCAGTCTGTCTGCTATATTCTTCTCTTTTGCCTTTAACCACTCAACTATAACTTTTTCTTTTATAAAAAAGTAAAGTAGTATCCCTGTCAGGATGACATAGAACACACCCCATAATACTATATTCATATATGACCGCCTTCATGTGATTTATATAAAAAAAGCTAGCCTCTTGCTAGCCTTAAGCTACTTTCTGATTTCTTTAATTCTAGCAGCTTTTCCTGATAATTCTCTTAAATAATATAGTCTAGATCTTCTTACTTTACCGATTCTCTTAACTTCTATTTTTTCAATTAGTGGAGAATTAATAGGCATAATTCTTTCTACACCTACTCCTGATGAAACTTTTCTTACAGTAAAATTCTTAGAAATACCTCCACCAGATACTCTTATAACTACACCTTCAAAGACCTGTATTCTCTCTTTGTTTCCCTCTTTTACCTTATAATGAACTGCAACAGTATCTCCTGCTTTAAATTCTGGTATGTCTGTTTTCAACTGGTCTTTTTCTACAAGCTCGATTAATTTCTCTTTCAAGAAATTTCCTCCCTTCTTTACGTGACATTCATTCCATAATAGTTTATAAAAGCGGAATGCCCTTATTTACAATACAAAATATCATATCATATTCATGAATTTTTTTCAAGTTCTTTTTAAAGTCTTTTTTTAGATTTTTTCTTCTGTAACATATGAAAAATAAGCTTTCTGACTTTTATACACTGCGAAAAAACAATGTATCACATATGAAACACAAACTTTCAGACTAATTCCCTCAGTTACAAAATCTGCATTTTTCTTAGCTGTGTTTTCTACTAATCAAATAATTCCAAGCTCCCTGAAAGCATCCATTGTTATTTTCTTTCTAAGTTCCAGCAGATAGCTGTTTCTTGCTTCAGAATCATTTATAATTCTTGTGGCAAAAAAATATACATCTCCTTTGGTTTCAATGTATCCCACATACCATATGACATTTTCGGCACCGTCTCTTCCCCAGCCCGTTTTTCCTCTGAGTATATAGTCAGGTGTTTCTTCATTTATCATAATGTTTTTTACGATTTTATAAGTTTTTTCCGAAAGAGAAAATTTTTCCTCATACAAATTTATCAGAAAATTTACCTGCTCTTCGGGAGAAATTTCCAGACTCCGGTCAATCCAGAAAGAATCTGTTTTTTCAGGTACAGTTTGATTTCCATAGCTGAATTCTTTCAGATATTCCTCATATGTTTCTCTTTTTATCTGCTTTGCACCTTTCATATAAAACCATAAAGCAGAGTATCTGAAAGCATCCCTCAGATCCAAATCTGTATTCCAGTTCTCGTTATACCTTATAATCCCATCCCATTCCATCGGCTCATTTTCATCTTTAACCACTCCTTTTTCAAGGAATATAAGAGAATTAGGTATTTTGAAAGTAGAAGCCGGAAGCTTTCTTACTTTTGAATCCTCTTCATCAGAGTAAATCCAGATTTTATTTTTATAATCATAAACAGTAATACTGCCTGTTATTTTATTTTCATCAAAAATTCTCTGTAAATCTGCATTACTATTTACCACCATTGTATTTACAGAAAACATAAATGATAAGAAGAAAGAAAAAAGTATCTCCATTTTTACCTCCATATATTCGTCACTATATTTCTCTAAAATATAACATTACTGTATAAAACAGTCAACAAAAACTGTCTGTTCCTATATGCAAAACATACCAAACTTGACTAATTTTCTGAAATATGCTAACATTTACATACTTATCAGTAAGTAAGTACAAATAGAAAGGAAGTCTTATATCTTGATACCTACAAAAGATAAAATTATTGAATATTCTATAAAATTAATAAAAACGAAAGGCTATTCCTCGTTTAGCTACGATGATATCGCACAAAAACTAAAAATAAGCAAAGCAGCTGTGCATCATCATTTTGAAAAAAAGGAAGATCTTGGAATAGCTGTATGCCGGTATCTTCAGACTAAAATTGTCGAAGGCTATAATAAAAACCTAAAACAGGACGTTCATCCGTGGATTTTTGCAGAAACAAGAATAAACACCATAAAATCAGGTGAAATATGTCCGATATCCAGTTTACAGACAGACTTTGACCAGTTTTCCCCTAAGTTAAAAAAAGAACTAAAAAAAACAACAGATATGGAAATTGAATATTTTCAAAAGCTGGTGGAAGAATATGCACCCGGTTTACCTGACTATTCACAGGCAGTGACTTCATACCTTGCACTGAAAGGCGCCTTGCAGTACAGACGTATTCTCGGGGAAGAATTTTATAAAAAATCTGTTATGTCTATAAAGAAAGAATTTTATGACTTTCTGAACAAAAAGGAGAGTAATTAAATGAAAAGAGTAGTTGTCACAGGATATGGAATTATTTCCGCAATAGGAAATGATATTGATACATTCTGGCAGAATACAGCAGCGGGAAAATCCGGTATAAAGCTGATAAAAGACCCTGAATTTTCTGATATTCCCACGAGAATAGCAGCTTATATCGAAAACTTTGATGCAGAAAAATATATGAATAAAAAAGATATTAACAAAACAGATCTTTTTACACAATATGCATATGCCGCGGCCAGTCAGGCCCTTGAATCAGGCGGTGTTAATGATGATACTTTTGATAAAAACAGGGTTGGTATATATATTGGTTCAGGTGTAGGCGGACTTGACACCATTCTGAAAAATCATAAAATATTTTTGGAAAAAGGAAGCAGACGTGTATCGCCGTTTATGGTTCCAATGATGATTACCAATATGGCGGCAGGATTTATATCTATAAATACAGGCTTCAAAGGTCCCAGCTTTTCACCTGTTTCAGCATGTGCCACATCAAATCATGCTATTGGCGAAGCTTTCCTTAGTATAAAACACGGCTATACAGATGCTGTTCTCGCCGGAGGTGCTGAATCTCCGCTGAATCCCCTTACTTTCGCCGGTTTTTCAAATATGAAGGCAATGTCGCGGAACAATGATAATCCTCTTGAAGCAAGCAGACCCTTTGATAAAGACCGTGACGGCTTTGTAATAGCAGAAGGTGCAGGAATACTTCTTCTTGAAGAATATGAACACGCTGTAAAACGTGGTGCTGTGATACTGGGAGAAATCGTAGGCTATGGTGCCACATCAGATGCCTTTCATATGACTACTCCTGATTTTCACGGAGCAGAAAGAGCGATGAATCTGGCTTTATCCACAGCAGGAGTGCATCCGTCAAGTGTAAATTATATCAATGCACATGCCACAAGCACAAAAGAAGGAGATATCTCAGAAACAAATGCCATTAAATCTGTTTTTGGCGAAAATGTAAAAAATTTGAAAATAAGTGCCACAAAATCAATAACCGGTCATTTATTTGGTGCGGCAGGGGGAGCAGAAGCAGTAATAACTCTAAAAGCGATAGAAAACAGTCTTGTCCCGCCAACTATAAATCTAAAAAATCCTGATGAAAAATGTGACCTTGATTATACACCGAATACTGCTGTCAAACATAATATCGAATATGCACTCTCGAACGGCTTTGGTTTCGGAGGACATAATGCGTCACTTTTATTCAAAAAATACCGCGGATAATAACTTCAAGTCCCCATTACTGCTTATTGACTTTAGTTATTAAATGTACTATAATTTATTAATTATTTTACTATATTATGAGGGGGAAAAAATGAAAAAGTTATTATTGCTTGGAATTCTAATGTTTTCTGTTATTGGTTTTTCAGAAACACTAACAGGTACTTTTGTTTCGAAAATACATCAGATCAGCGGTGAGATATCTATGGAAACAACTGGTAAAGAAGTTACAATAAAGAATTTTACTTATGATGGTAACGGAAAAAATGTTTATATAGTATTAACAAAAGACGGCGATTTCAAAAATATGAAAGTCATATCTAAAGAACTGAAAAAGGGTTATGTAAATGAAACACTTACACTAAAAGTAAATGACCTGAAAAAATTAACTGATGAAGGTTACACTACTGTTTCAGTTTATACAAAGACTGGAAAATCAAGTTTTGGAGATGCTTCTTTAGTTGAGGCTGAAGTGGCTAAATAAATTAATATGCAGGGATGAAAATCCCTGTTTTTATTGCTCAGATATAAAAAACCTTAGAGCCTGTGATAAAAAGTCTGTAAATAAAAAAATCTTTTTATGATAAACTAAAAACAGGAGGACTTTATTATGA
>NZ_JAMZGM010000050.1 GCF_024158605.1 Sebaldella sp. S0638
TTCCTCTTGAAAAGAACCATGATACTTTTTGTTCAAAGGCTCTTGCCTCATTCATTCTTTTGTACATTTCTCTATATATATCTTTTTTTTCTGACATTTTTTATCTCCTTTTCTATCGATTTTCTTTTACTTTTCTGTTTCTGTGATTATATTTCAGCTGGTTAGGACAGATAAGTCTTTCCAGTTCCATAAGATTCAGATATAAATTTTCGCTGTTTTCATAAGACTTGGTGTCAATCCAGTATCTTCCCTTAAACAGGCTGTAATTATTTATACGCAGATAAAGTCTTCTGTTGGCGAGTTCTTTTGTCATCATATATTTTAGATCCTGTATTTCATAAATATCTTCCTTCCGATATCCCCTGAGAACGAGCTTTTGATTGTCCAGCTCGATTTCCAGAGGCTTGACCCCTGCGATATAAATATTAAATAATTCATAGCATGAAGCCAGAATGATAAATGTGTATATATTTACATTAAAGTTTAAAAGATTTTTTATAACTGCATAAATCAGCAGAAAAATAATAAAAATCGAGGTAAGCGTAACAGTAATAAAATATTTTTTCTTATCATATTTATATGTCATTTTTCCTCCAGACAATTTTTATAGGTGGCTCAGGATTTCATCACAGGTTTTATCCATTCCCATTTTTGTGATAAAGGCTGTTCCCATTATGATAGGGATATCTGTTTTGATATCGCTGGGTCCGATTACTACCAAGACATCAGGATTTTCATCTTCAAGTTTCATTTCATATATATTTACACCTTTTACTTCACATTCCACGTTTTTATTTGCACAATAATTTTTTATTGTTTCCACCGCAAATTTCATTTTATTTTGTGAAGTTCCTGTTGCTACAAGTATCTTTTTCATAAATTCCTCCTAACAGTGTGATAAAATTAAATTTTTTCGATAAATTACTAAACGAGACAAAAGTATTTTGACAGAGTCAAGAATAAACACCTGTTTCATGACAAAATCCGGTTTTGCCAAAATACTGATTTTTCATTACTGATATGTTCTGCCGCCATCCATTAATATGATCTGACCATGGATATATGTAGATTTCTCACTCGCGAGAAAACAGGCAAGATTGCCGATATCCTCAGGATATCCGATTCTTCTTATAGGAATCTGCTCAATTAATTCCTGCTTTGATTTTTCATCAGGATAAAGCTGATCCAGAATATGAGATGCAATTACTCTTGGAGCAATAGCATTTACATTTATTCCTGCTTTTCCGTATTCTTTTGCCAAAGCTCTCATAAGTCCGTGCTGTCCTGATTTTGATGCTGTGTAGTGAACACCGCCGCCACCGCCTGTAAAAGCTGATCCTGAACTGATAAAGATAATACTTTTTCTGTCTTCTTCTTTTTTATCAAGCATAGAGTCGATAAATGCCTTTATAGTGTAGAAAGAGCCTGACAGGTTAATATCAATTACTTTTTTCCACTCTTCATCAGAAACTTCTTTAAATGAATGTTTAAAGCTGATACCTGCATTTACAACCAAAACATCGGTATTCCCAAGTTCCCTGCTTATTTGTTCCTGAGCCCGGGCAAGAGAATCAGGGTTAGTAACATCACTGTTTATATACAGACCATTTACACCGTGAGCTTTTATTTCAGAAAGCGTTTTTTCTCCTTCAGTATCATTAAGGTCTAAAATAGCAACATTTGCTCCCTCTTTTGCCATACAGAGAGCGATTCCTTTTCCTATTCCGTTGGCACCGCCTGTTATTACGCAGACTTTATCTTTTAATAACATTTGTCCTCCTACAATATACTTTTTTCTATTTATAAAATAATTATTTTCAAATTTTAGTTTTTTTACCTGTGTCAGGGGAATAAATATGTAATTTACTCTTCCCTTTATAAAATCTGCATTACCTTTTTTACAAAAGGAAGAAAAGAAAAGATTATTCAGAACGGGACATAAGTATAACCCTGACTGACAGATATTGGTTAATCCGGCAAAATTCCGGAATTTCTTTTATACTTCTTTGGATAAAAGATTTTTTAAAACAGGAAACCGGAGTATTTTCTGAATTTTTACCGGTAAAATCCCGGTTCCTGTTTTTGGATCTGCAATATATTCAGCTTTGTTACTTGTTTAAAATTTCTATGATTTTATCAAGATCTTTATCTACGCCTATTCCTGTCAAAAAAGATACTGCTACAATAACAGGAATATCATTTTTACTTGTGTAAGCAGTAGTAGTAACGATTAAGTCGACTTTATCAGTCTTATAAGGCAGTTCAGATACTTTACACTGCTGGATATCTACATCTACACCTCTTTCCTTAAGTAAATTACTCATCTTGTTAACAACAACTGTCGATGTGGCGATTCCTGTTCCACATGCCACCATAATTCTCTTTTTGCCCATATTTCTTCCTCCTTAAATATTATTATTCTGTATCATTTTCATATTGTTTCTTAATATCATTTCTTGTCCAGTACCACATTCCCACATAAGCAACGAGAGCAACAATACCGGCTATAAACATAGGTGTATTTTTGTAATCAATAAGTTTCAGGATAATCCACAAAGTAATGTGACAGCTCATATCAATACCTGAAATCATAGTAGCTCCGGCCGGGAATTCAAATCCTACTGCGTGTCCCATTTGAGTAGTAAGCGGTCCGAGGTTCGTAGCCATGAAAAACACCATACATACAGTAATTATAGAGTTTATAAGTCCTCTGAAAATATCACCTCTAGAAGCAGCAACAGCCCAGATAACAGTAAACGGCAGCACAGCCAGATCGGCAAACGGAAGCATTCTGTTATACGGCAGAATAACTGCAAGTAATATAGTAATAGGAACCATAAGCAATGCTACAGTCATGTTAGCAGGGTTACCAATAACTACCGCTGCATCCAGTCCTATATAAACATCTTTTCCGGGAAATCTTTTTGCGATAAAATCTTTAGCACCTTCTGAAATAGGAGTCAGACCTTCCATAAGAAGTGCAACCATTTTCGGCATTAGCACCATTACTGCTCCCATTTGTATACCAAGTGACAGAGTATCAGAAACATTGTATCTTCCCAGAATTCCCAAAAGAATTCCCAGAACAATACCCATAATCAGAGGTTCACCGAATATACCGATTTTTTCTTTTAGTTTTTCACCATCTAGTTTTACTTTATTAATTCCTGGTATTTTATCTTCTACTTTATTCAAAGCATACATAATCGGTGCGAAGTTGACGGTTTCTCCGTGCGGGAGTGAAATTCCCGGAAGTCCGAAATGTTTTTCCACAGCAGGAGCTGTCCAGTCCGCCAGTTTGAATATAATAGTAGCATTTATAAGAGTAAGAACAATAGCAAGAATTAAACTGTTTGTCGCATAGTATACCATTGCACCGGGGAAAATCAAGTGCCAGTAGTTCCATAAATCCACGTCCATAGTTTTAGTAACATTAAAATATAAAAGTATCATGTTAAGTATAAATATAATCGGGATCAATAATGCGGCAATAGGAGTAGCAAATGTAATTGCAGCACCTATAGGCCATCCCACGTCAATAATGTCAAAGTGAAGTCCGAGAGATGTAACTAATGCCTCGGCAGCTTTACCAAGTGAAGTCATCAAAAGACCAATAACAAGATTTACTCCCACAAACCCGACTCCTACAGTTACTCCTGCTCTGAATGACTTTGCCAGTCCTTGTCCCAGAATTAATCCGAAAATGGTAAGAATGATAGGAAGCATTGTGGCAGGACCAAGTCCCAGAATAAAATCGACGAAACTTTTAATAATTTCCATATTTTTCTCCTTTTACAATTTATTTTTGGCCATAAACGTTTTTAAACAATTCATTGGCTCTTATTATCTCTTCCTCGGGAAGCTCTTCGGGCTTTCCTATTGTTCTGGTCAGATAGTAAACTTTTGCGGAATCTTCAAGCATAACAGCCGCAGTAAGTGCATGTGCCACATTTTCACCATATGTGAAAACACCGTGGCTTTCCAGTAAAACTGCTTTCTGATTGCCGATTTTCTCGATTATATTTTCTCCAAGTTCATCTGACCCTACGGGAGCATATTTTGAAAGGAGTACTTTTCCACCGACTTCATTTGCCATAGTCGTGGAAATAACAGGTATTTCTTCTTTTAATACTGCAAAACAGCTGGCGAACGTAGAGTGAGTATGTATAATTCCGTTTATTTCCTTTTTTGCCCTGTATATTTGCAGGTGGGTTTTTAAGTCTGAGCTGGGTTTTCTTTTACCTTCTATTATATTTCCGTCAAGGTCTGTAACTGTAATGTCATCGGGAGTGAGAGTATCGTATTCCATACCGCTTGGAGTCATAACAATATATCCTGTTTCAATATCACGTCCGCTTACATTTCCGCCGGTAAGTGTGATCAGTTTATATTCCTTTAGTTTTCTTCCTGCATCGATAACCTCATTTTTTAATTTTTCCAGCATAAATCCTCCTTAATTTATTCTGCTGTGCCTTCAGCAGCAGCTTCTCTATCCAGACGAGTTTCTTTTATAATTCTTCTTCTGTTATAAACAGCCATTCCAAGAGCTATTACTGTAAGAATGGCAACTCCTACGAAAGGAACGCTCATAAGTCTTGTAAACAGCCAGCTTAATGGGTTAGCCCCGTCACAGATACTTGAAATCATTGTTGCACCCGGAGGCATAGTAAAGTTAGCATCTATAGCCATTTGAGTGTGAAGCGGAGCAAGGTTAGTGGCAATAAGAAGTCCTACAGCCATATTTATAAATCCTATTATAAATGTTCTAAAAACGTTTCCTTTAGTGATAGGCATAAGCATAACCAGTGAAAAAGGAATAACAGCCAGATCGGCAAAAGGAAGCACTCTGTTTCCAGGCAATATCGCAGCAAGTATAATAGTAATAGGCACTAATACAAGTGATACAGAAAGAGTAGTAGGGTGACCTATTCCTACGGCAGAGTCAAGACCGATATATATTTTTCCTCTGTTTTTAAATCTTTTACTTACGAATTCCTGAGCTGAATCAGATATAGGGATTAATCCTTCCATAAGCATGGCAGCCATTTTTGGTATTAATACAAGTACACCTCCGAGAGTAATACCCAGAACAAGAATTCCTTTCAGGTTATATCCTGCGGCAATACCAATTACCAGACCTATAACAGTACCAATAATAAGCGGTTCACCGAAAACTCCGAATCTTCTCTGTAAAGTATCAGTATCCAGTTCTATTTTGTTTATTCCGGGAATAACGTCCAGAATTTTATTTATTACTAAGGCTCCCGGAACGAAAGCACCCGAAAATCCGTGCGGCAGTGAAACACCCGGAAGACCAAGATATTTTTCCAGTCCCGGTGCAGTAAGATCAGCTATAACCATTATAATTATCATATTAAGAACAGCAGCTATAATCCCGTACATAATACTTCCAGTAGCACCAGTTACCAAAGCACCCGTAAAAGCAAAGTGCCAGAAATCCCAGATATCTATATCCAGAGTCTGAGTAGTGTTAGTAAGAAGCATCACGATGTTTACAATAAGACCAATAGGAATAATGAGAGCTCCTACTCTTGAAGCAAATGCAATAGCAGCTGCAGCAGGCCATCCGACATCTATAACAGTAAGATTAAGACCAAGTCTTGTAACCATGTCCTGAGCAGCAGGACCAAGACTACCGCCTAACAGACCAATAACTAAATTCAAACCAATAAAACCTACACCAACTGTTAATCCAGCTCTTAAAGCTTTTCCGAATTTAGCACCCAGAATAAGCCCGAATATTGTGATAATAATGGGCATCATTACCTGAGGACCAAGATCAACGATATAGTTTAAAATTCCCATTTTTTAAACCTCCTAATTTTCATAATTTGAAAAGATATATAAAATGTTATAAATATTAAAGAACAACGCCATATTTTTTTCATATATTACCGGAATATATCCGGTAAAGATGATGAGTATAAATTCTTTTTACGCAGAATACTAATTTTCCAAATTTTTCTTTACTATTTCCACAAGATTGTCTTTATCAGAGGTAAGCATTTTATAAAATTCTTCTTTATTTCCAAAAAAACTTATTAACTTGGTAAGGACATCTATTTTGTCTTCTTTTTCGCCGAAAGCAATAACGCAGACCACTTCCACAGGTGTATCTTTACTATGGTCTTCAGCACATTTAAAATCAACCTTCTTTTTTAGTGTGGCTATGGATAATGTAGATTTCAGCACGTGTTCCACTTCTGTGTGCGGCATGGCGATACTATAGTCACCGAAATCCAGTCCTGTAGGATATGCAGCTTCTCTTTCCAAGAGACCGCCATAAAAGCTGGATTTTACATAGCCGTTTTTTTCAAGGTTATCTGATAAAAATTTTAATACATCATTAGAGTTTTCGTACTCAAGATTTGAAAAAATTAAGTTATTATCAATTATCATAGTTTTATATCTCCCTTTCTATGTATTTTTTTATTGTTTTAAGTATTTCCGACTGATTATTTTTTCTTTCTAATTCTGAAAAGAATTCATCATTTTCCGCAAGCATTACCAGATCATTCAGTGTTTCGGATATTTCCTCTTTTGAAAGACATGATAATCCAAATATATACATTAACTTTTTATTATCCGGAAAAGTGACAGGATAATTTAATTTCAGGAAAGAAACTCCGGTTCTAAAGACATCATTGTTATTTTCCGCATGAAGTATCATAAGTCTTTGATTTAGTACCATAAAGGTACCGCATTCATCTACCAGATCCTTCATACTCTGTATGTAGCTCTCCTCTATACAGCCATCTTCCAGTAAGATTTTCCCTATGATGTTTACTACATTTCTCCAGTTTGTCTCTTTTTCCTTAATGACAATATTTTCTTTTTTCAGATAGTCTAAAAGATTTTTATTTCTCCTTTCTATGATTTTTTCTTTTCTATTGTCATATATTTGGCCGCTGAATTTTTTTGTAAGAATATCCCCGATTTTTTCAAGGTCTTCACTCTTGAATTCTTTTTCTATAACCTCCAGTATTTCTGTTACTCCAATTGTTCTTTTTTTTCTTTTAAACCCTTTATTTTCAAGAAGAATTTTATCTTTTTCAGAAAGAATTACATTTACCTGAATAATTTCTTTTTCTACTTTTATACTTTCAGGTATTTTTACGGTACTTATTATAAAGTCAATGTTTTTCAAGTCGTAATCCTTGAGTCTGTAATAAGGAATCAGATCCACCACATTTATATCAAAGGTGTCAAACAGCTCCTGAGCCAGAAGACTGGAGCTGGCGTAGCCGCTTCCGCAGACAAAGAGGACATTGCTGAATTCATTTACTTTTTCTTTTATTCTGTCAATGGCAAGTTTGAAATGGACGGTAAATAGTGCTACTTCATCGTCTTTTATTTCATGCCCGATATATTTCTCCACATCGATAAGAGATTTTTTTACTGTGAAAAACAAATCCTGACAGTTTTCCAATATCTCCTCAAAGCCGATATTAGGGAGGTAGATATCATTTTTTATACGGTAGATTGTTGGTTTTATGTGGTTGAGGAGCCCTTCAAATAATAATTTGTCTTTTGAAATATCAACATTATTGTTTTTACTTACTTCACCAATAAGCTTTCTAACCAGAATTTCTACTTCAATCCAGTTTTCATAGAATGTATAACTGTAATTATAGGTGTGGCTGCCAAGAAAATATTCCGCCAGTTTCAGTATTTCTTCTTCATTAAAATGAACATCATACTTTTTCTCTAAAATATCTATGTTTTCTGTAAGAATTTTATATTCTTTTGTTCTGATTATGTATGTGTTATAAAAGTCGCTTTGTGTGATGATATTATTTTGTTTTACTCTGAGGATGGCTATGGAGAAATAGATGATAAGCAGTTCGAAGACTTCGTTGGAGGTGTTTTCAACAAGTTTGCTTTCGATTTCTTTTAAATAATTTTTCAAAAAATTTTGGTCAATTTGTTTTATATAATTATTTAAAATGTCTTTTATCCGGTAATCTATGAATAAGTTCATTTTATTTGAGGAATTCTCAAAATTAAACAGCTTGTCCATAAATATTTTTATCATTTCTTTCCTTACTGCTATTTCGGAAGAATCTATATAAAAGCCTTTTGTGTTGTTATACCTGAAACTGAGATCTTTGGTTTTCAGAAAATCCTTTAATTTTTTTACATCGCTTTTTATTGTCAGTTCGCTTACCTGAAACAAAGATGCCAGATTTATGATATTTAGTTTGCTGGTAGTATTAAAGAGTATGTAAATATAAATATACTCTACTCTTTCTGTGTCCAGATATTTATAATCTCTGGATTCGATCTTTTTCAAAAAATTACTTAAAGAAAATTTTTCCCGCTGATATAAAATTCCTTTTGAATTCTTGTCTATAACAGGGAAATTATATTTTTTCAGATAATAATTCAGATTCTCAATACTGTACCTTATAGTACGGAGACTCACTCCGAATTCTTCGGCAAGATATTCCATGTCTATATTATCTGAATCGGTAAGTATGTTCAAAATTTCAATTTCCCTCTTAGTAAGAGCCATATTCTTTCACCTCCCTCGTAAGTCTCTTCATTAGTGAAGTGGCTCGGCTATATTCTGACAAATTCCGCTGCCGGATTTTCCGTCTGCTGCTTTATCATCAGCTGATACACGCCTGCTGTTTTTCAATTTTCTGCTTTACAGAATGGAAAAAATAAAGAAGCATTTAGCAGAATACAGTCAGGTCACTTCACTAGAAATGTACCACGAAAGGAAAAATAGGCAAGGCTAATTATTTTCATCATTTTATGAAAAATATTATACTTTATTATTAAAAGTACTAATTATAGGCATTTTGAAAGTTTTAAAAAAAATTGATTTAAATTATTTTTTGCTCTTTTAATGATTATTTTAAACGAGTGGTGGGAATATCACTTTTATTGGCTTCAAAATTTTAAAATTTTTAATAAAAAAAATTAGTAAAGCAGGTAAAACAAAATAATTACTATGAATAAACCCTTTAAAATCAAGAATTAAAAATTATCGGACGAAAACTATACAGTTATAAAATTTTGCAGAATTCTTGACCAAAAGAAAAAACATACTATAATAGAATTGAGCAAAAAAGAGTAATTTCGATCAAAATCAGGCAAAAAGGAGGGATATATAAAATGAAAGAAAAGAGGATAGACAGAATATTGCAAATGGTGAAGCTAAACAGTGCAGTGGGTACAGGAGAGCTTGCCAAAACTCTGGATGTGGCTGAAAGCACCGTAAGACGGGATCTGAACCAGCTGGAAAAAATGGGATTGTTAAAAAAAGTTCACGGAGGGGCTGTAAAGCTGGAAAATCAGGTAATATTCGAGATGTCATACTCAGAAAGAGAAGAACTGAACTTAAAGCTGAAAGAACAGGCAGCCAAAAAAGCAGCAAGTTATATAAATGACAATGATACGATTTTTATAGGTCCGGGAACTACCACAGAGATGGTAATGAAGTATATAAAAACCAAAAATAATACAATTATCACCAATTCATTAAGTGCTTTTTCAAAATATTCATCGCTTCCGTATAAACTGATAATTGCTCCCGGATATCTGAGGACAGAAACCAGTGCAGTAATAGGAACCTTTACTAATAATTTTCTAAAAAAAATAAATGTGGATATAGCCTTTTCCGGGGCGAACTGTATTAATGACAGCCAGCTCATGTCTTCAAACGAAGAAGAAGGAACAGCACAGGAAATAATATTAAATAATGCCAAAAAAAGATATCTGCTGGTAGACAGCACAAAATTCGAGACAAAATCATTTTTTACATTCTATTCCGCGGAAAATCTTGATGCAATAATAACAGATAATGAAATAAGCAGTAAAATTAAAAATAAATATAAAAAGTTTTGTAAAGTTTTATAAATTAAAGGAGATGATTTTATGCTGATGGAAAATGAGAGAAAACTCATTGTAGAATATGGGAAACTCTTAGTAACAAAAGGACTTACCACAGGAACAGGAGGAAATATCAGTATCTTTGACAAGGAGAAAAAATATTTCGCAATAAGTCCCAGCGGAATAGATTATTTTGAGACAACACCTGAAGATGTGGTAATTATGGATCTGGACGGAAAAGTGGTGGAAGGTATAAGAAAACCTTCGAGTGAATGGATGATGCATATGATTTTTTATAAAAAAAGAGATGATGTAGAAGCTGTAGTTCATACTCACTCGAGATTTGCTTCGACTATTTCATGTATGCGCTGGGAAATTCCTGCACTTCATTATTATGTAGCATTTGCAGGAAAAACAATCCCTTGTGCAAAATATGCTTCATACGGGACACAGGAACTTGCTGATAATGCTTTTGACGGAATGGGAGAAGGAAAAGCAGCACTTCTGGCTAATCACGGACTTATAACAATCGGACGCAGTGTAAAAGAAGCTTTTCTTGTGGCAGAAATGAGCGAGGAAATGGCAGAGTACTATTACAGAACAAAATCAATAGGCGAACCTGTGCTTCTTGATGAAGAAGAGATGGAAAGTATGCTTGTAAGATTCAAATCTTACGGACAGTAGAGGAGGAAAATTATGAAAATAGCGTATTTTTACGGACCGGAAGATGTAAGAATAGAAGAAACAGCTATTCCTGAACCGGGTTATGGTGAAGTAGTAATAAAAAATAAAGTAGCATTAACATGCGGAACAGATTTGAAAACTTATCTGAGAGGGCATCCGCTCTGGATTCCGCCGGCAGTTTTCGGTCACGAAGCTTCAGGAGTAGTATATAAAGTGGGTGAAGGAGTAGAAAAATTCAAGGTGGGGGACAGAGTTGTGGCACATAATTCTGCACCTTGTCATGAATGCATCTACTGTAAAACACATCAGTATTCTATGTGCGAAAATAATCTTTTTAATTCAGGTGCTTTTGCAGAATATCAAAAAATTCCAGAAAGAATAGTAAGACAAAATATGTTTAAGCTTCCGGATACACTTGATTTTAAAAGTGCAGCTCTCACAGAACCTTTCTCATGTGCAGTTTACGGAGTGGATGAGTCAAATATAAAGCAGGGAGATTATGTGGTCATAAACGGAGTAGGGCCGATAGGACTTATGTTTGTAAGGCTTGTCTATCTGAAAGGTGCACATATAATAGTAACAGATGCAAGTAATAAAAGACTGGAACTGGCAAAAAAATTAGGTGCAAAAGATATTATAAATATAAATGAAGTTTCTGATGTGGTAAAAGCTGTAAAAGATTGTACGCCGCAAAGCAGGGGTGTCGATGTGGCAATAGAAGCAACAGGGCTTCCGAGAGTCTGGGAAAGTACAATTCTAATGGCAAGAAAAGGCGGTTTGGTAAACTTATTCGGCGGAACAAAGAAAGGAGAGGCTTTTACTATAGATTGTCAGCTTTTCCACTATTCACAGCTTACAATAAAGGGTGTTTTTCATACAACTCCTTATCATGTGGAAAGAGCTTTCAGACTGATCTGTGAAGGAGTAATAAGTGCAGATGACTTTGTAAATAATGAATATGATATAGATCATCTCGTAGATGCCCTTGAATCACACAGAACAGGAAATGTAATAAAAAATGCAATTATCTTTGAATAGATAAAAATAAATAAATTAAAACTGTATTGAACAGAATAATATTATACAAAAGTGTTTATTGTCTTTTGAGTAAATATTTTTGAAAATTGGAATTTTTTATTCTAAATTATTCTGTTTTAATACAGTTTTTTATTGTGTCGAGGTATTGAAAAGTATATGTTTTTAAATTATTATTGTATATTTATGAAATAATAATTTTTAAAATCTGAAAACTTTTTTTTATTTATTATCTGTTCTAATAAAAGCGACACAAATTAATATAAAAAATAAAATTGACATAATGCGAATATTTTAGTAACATGGAAGTACATAAAATATAAATTTTTGATGGAGGAAATATGAAAAGATATTTATTAGCTATTTTGTTAATTTTAGGGTTGGTAATCTCTTGCGGTGGTTCAAAAGATATTACATTACCTAATAAAAATGTAAAAGTAGAAGGAAATGTTCTTACATTTAAAGGAAAGCCTTTTTCTGGGAACATAAAAATGAATCTTGCTGACAAGATGGACGGTTACTCTGGAGCAATAAGCTTCAAAGAAGGACACCTTGACGGATTAACAGACCTTAAAAATGACAAGCAAAATCAACAAATGAAATTTACAGTAACAGAAGGAAAATTTGACGGGGAACTTATTATGAAAGATCCAAGCCAAAGAATTGATATCACACTTGATATTAAAAACGGTGCAATTGTAAAGTACTTGGGAGACATCCAAGGAGTATACAAGTATGATCTTAACTTTGTAGATAATCTTGCAAACGGAACAATGGAAGTACAAGGACAGAAGCTAGAATTCAAAGATGGTATAGCAAAAGGGCCGCAAGGTCAGGAAGTAAAATTATCTTTGGATCCAGCAAGCGGAGATATGGAAATGGAAGCATCAGTTAACGGAAGAGTAGCTGGAAAACAGACTATTCCTAATGTTTTAACTCCACAATACTTAGAATCATTCTTGTTTCAAGCTATTGCAACAACAAACAGATAATAATGATCTGAAATACAGTCAGGCAGTATACAGACAATAACAGTCAGTATACTGTCTTTTTATATAAAAAATTAAAATAATATTGACATGAGTAAAAGACAGATGTATAGTGTAGATAGCAGAATATAAAATTTGAATGGAGGAAAAAATGAAAAAATTTTTATTAGCAGTTATTTTTGTTTTGGGATTTACAATTTCTTTTGGAAGCACTAGTATAACTCTTCCTAATGAGAAAGTAAGTGTAGTAAATGAAATACTGGTGTATAACGGAAGTCCGTTTACCGGGAATATCATAATGAATGAGTCAGACAAAGCAGACGGATATTCCGGATCAATAAGTTTTAAAAACGGACATTTGGACGGGCTGACAGATCTTAGAAATGACGGGAAAAAACAGCAAATGAAATTTACTGTGGTAAATGCTAAATTCGACGGAGAGCTTATAATGAAAGACCCAGAGCAGAGTATTAATATTATGCTTGATATTAAAAAGGGAGCTATTATAAAATATTTTGGAAATATTCAGGAAGAATTTAAGTATAATCTTAATTTTATAAATAATCTTGCAAATGGAACAATGGAAGTATCGGGACAAAAACTGGAATTCAAAAATGGTATAGCAAAAGGACCGCAGGGTCAGGAAGTAAGATTATCTTTGAATCCGGCAACAGGGGATATGGAAATGGCGGCGTATGTTAACGGAAAAATAGCGGGAAGCCAAACAATTCCTAATGTTTTAACACCACAGTATTTAGAATCATTTTTATTTCTGGCGATCACTGCCACTAATAATTAAATAAAAAAAATTAATATAAGAAAAAATATAGATCAGGACGGTCTGTATTTTTTTTACTTTTTATACTTGAAGTAGTTATCCTTTTTTTATAAAATATAAAGAGAAACTATATACACAGGTAAGAAAATATTATAAAAATCGGAAGGAAGTGGACAGTAATGATAAAAAGAATGCCTACAAACTGCGGTGATAATACATGCCCGTCATGTACAGCCGCCGGAGACTTTATTTTTCTGGCACATCATGCAGGAGGAGGAAACGAAAAAGACGTAGCAAGTCAGATGAAAGCCGCACTGGAAAAAGTGAAGAAAACTCTTGAATCTGTGGGTGCTGAGATGAATGATATGGTTCAGTTAAACCTTTATTTACGAAATTTAGAAGATTTTGAGAAGGCCAGAAAAGTATTTAATGAATATTTTGATGAAGGGAATTTTCCTACAAGAATGACAACAACTACAGATTTTATAGATGCTCACTGCTTGTGTATGGTAGACGGTACAGCTTATAAACCAGGGGTTGGAAATAAATAAACTGATAAGAGAAACCCTGTAATTAATTTGACTTAATTTTATTTTTAAGATATGATATATTAAATATAAAACAGGAGGTTAAAAATTATGGCAAAACTTGTAGTGAAAAGAGAAAAGAGTTTTCTTAGTTCTGCAAGAAAATTTAAGGTAATTGTAGATGAAGAAATAGTAGGCTATGTTCACAGCGGCGAGGAAGCGGGATTTGATGTTGCAGAGGGAGAACATACAGTTCAGGCTGGTATAAGCATGATAAACGGGATCAGTAAAAAAATAAAAGTAAATATTGGTCAGAATGATACAAGAGTGGTAGTAAAACCAAATCCTGTTATGTGGGTAATTTTAATTCTCGCGGTGATTATAGGTGCGAATCTTGGAATAGGTCTTTCAAGAGGTTATTTTTCTCTGCCGCTGCTTATTATACTTATAGTTTTAATGGGGTTAAGTACAGTTTTTGCAGTTAGTATAAAACAGGAAAATTAAAAATAAATAAAACAGGGGTTAACGATGAGCAAATTAACAGTAATTAGAGAAAAGCTTCTTATGAATGGAGGTAATTATCAGATAATTTTAGATGGAAAAGTCATAGGGGAAATTGGCAGTAATGAGGCAAAAACATATGAAATACCTGAGGGAGGACATATTGTTCAGGTGGGGAGAAACAGATCATTTGCAAATGAAATGAGCAAAGAACTGAGAATAAACGCCAATCAGAATGATATAATTATAAAAGTGAGACTAAATTCACTCAGATGGATATTTGTGTTTTTATATATTATGATTGCTATAATAAGATTTTGTTTTGATTTTACCGTATTTAATTTTCTTTTTCCATTTTATATACTTTTCTTCTTATTCTTATCATTTAAATTAGGGATACAGGCTCCGACAATAGAGCAATTAAAATGATAATAATTTAATCAAAAAAACAGAACTGCTACTAATTTATAGCATGTTCTGTTTTTTTATAAGAGATTTACTATTCCGCAGTATCAGAAAAGACAAGAATAAATCCGTCAGGATCTGTTATGGCAAATTCATCGGCACCATAAAAAGTCTTGTGCATTTCATGTGAAACATTTATGTGAGAACGGATTTTATCATAAAATTCCTGAATATTAGTAATTTTTATGTAAAAAGTAAGTGCGCCTCCGGAATGCTGTGAACTCAGCTCCGGATATTCCTGTTTTATACTTTCTTCTTTTTGAAACATTACAAAAAAACCGTCTTTTTCTATCATTCCCCAGTCAGGTTCCCCGTTCTCAGGCACAGTCTGTATAAGTGAAAAGCCAAGAATATTACAATAAAATTCAATACTTTTATTTACATTTTTTACCATTAAATTTGGTGAAAATGATGTTATTTTCATGTATTTACCTCCAAAAAAACTTATATATTACAAATAATACCATAACGGGAATAAAAATAATTGTAAAAAAACGAACTATTTCCAATTTTTGGGAGAAGAGCCTGTATATTTTATAAAATCTTTTATCATATGTGAAGAATCGTAATAACCGTTATTTACAGCAATCTCTGTAAGATTTTTATCAGAGAGGGAAATTTCTTTTTTTGTCTTTAGAAATCTATTGATATTAATAAATTCCTTCATATTAATGCCAATCTCTCTCTTAAATTTTATTTCCAGATATCTTTGTGAAATTTCTGTAATTTTGTATACTTCATTAACAGAAGGATTTTCGGAATTATATATATTTTGAAGAGCAAGAGCTACATCAAAATCTGTGTCATTGCCGTGAAAAGTCAGAATATCAGAAAAAACACCTTCAAAGAATTCAATAATATCATTGTATTTTTCCAGTAAAAAAATATTTCGGAATTTTTTATGGTAAGATTCAGGAATTACCATACTCAGGTCGATAATATCATTTTTTATATTATGAAATCCAAAATTCAGGAAATGATTAAGACCAAGCGGTTTGAACCGGACACCAAAAAGTCTGCTGTTTTTCTCCATAAAATGACTTTTAAAATTGGTCATCATACCAGTAATTATAATATCATTATTATTAATAATGCTTTTGGAACTGCCGCTCGAACGAAAGCAGCTGCCGAAATTAAAAATAATATCCATTGAACAATCAGGAAGAACGTGTGATTCACTGCATATTGACAAATTATCTATAAACCAGTAAGTATCAATAATATATCTAAAATTTTTCCCCGGGGGAAATTCTCTGTAATTCATATTTTTCCTTTCCTCAAAGAATTTCTATAAAGCCCAGATTTTTGAATTCAGTATAACAGGCATTTTTTCATACCATCCTCTTTTTTCACCGGATTTTTCCAGAATAAGAAAAGGAACTATTGTATTGGAATAATTATTAAAATAATCTTTCGGAGCAGCATTCATAAGACTTCCTGCCCATATATACGATTCTTTTGCGCCGGATATGGACTCAGGAACATCCAAAATATGATTTCCGGCAGCAGCTTTACTTTCCAGAGCTTTTAATTTTTTTGAAAAAGTTTTTTCTTCAGGAGTCTCTGTAGTCCCTTTTATGATTCTCTGAAGCTTTTCATCTATAGTTTTATAGTAGTTAATGTCAAGTCTTTTGGTATTATCAGCAGTATAGAAAAAAGCTGAGGGAACAGAAAGGCTGTCATTCAGATAACGTTCATTGGCAGTTACCATTAGAGCAAGGGAAAGCCGTCCTGCCATGATTTTTTCCTGATATTTTTCCTTTATATTTTTACCGAAAATTTTCATCAGAATAAATCCTAATATTGCAACCCCGAAGGAAATAAAGGCTGCTTTATATAACGAGGCAGAGTTTTCTGTTGTCACAGCATTCCAGAGAAGAAAACACCCGAAAAAGAAGCCGAAGATCATAAGCAGGATAGAGACAATTCCCACAGGTGTTTTATTAAAACCGGAATGATTCTTCAATTCAGATTTCCAGCTGTTATTTTTATCCATATTCAGTATTTTTTTGTAATATTTCTCTGTAAACAATTGATTTTTCATTATATCTCCTTCCGATATTTAAAAATAAACTGTTTCAAAATGAACATATACCGGCGGCAAAGGCGGGTATATTCCGACACATATCAGTATTGGAAAATTTTCATTTTGAAACAGTTAAAAAATTATATATTACATGCTGTCCAGCATTGATTTTGCATCTTTATCCCCATTTGCAGAGGCTTGTTTTAAATACTTTACTGCAAGGTCTTTCTTTCCCTGATCATAATATAAAACTCCGAGATGATAAAGGGCATCGTTATTTTTGGCTTTGTCCAGTGATAATAAAAGATATTTTTCTGAATTTTCCTTATCGCCAAGCTGTCCGTAAATAATCCCCAGATCAAGGGCTGCATTGTAATAACCGCCGTCAACTGCACTTTTTAGATATTTAACAGCCATATCTTTATTTTGCTGTTCGTAATAAAGCAGTCCGAGATTATTCATCGCTTTTTGGGAAACATCATTATTTCCTGAAGAAAGCTCTATAGTTTTTAGATAATATTTTTCAGCTTCGACTTTGTTATTTCCCTTGTCATATGAAAGTGCCAGATTATAATAAAGCTCGGGATTTTTAGAATTTTGAGCCAGATTTTCAAGATATTTCTGAGCCTGTTCATACTTCCCCTCAGACTGATAAAGCATTGCGATATTATAAACTGCATTTTTCTCACCGAGATTAAGTGCTTCGTTATAATATTGTTCTGCGAGCTTGGAATTTTTCATCTGTTCATAGAGGCTTCCAATGAGATTTGCCGTTTTTCCTGTCTTATTTTTTTCATAAAGCTGAAGGAAATATTTCTGCGCATCATTATATTTTCTCTGCGTCATATATAAAAGTCCGAGATTATACATAGCATCAGTATCACCTGCTTTTTCCACAGCCTGCTTGTAGTATTTTTCCGCATTTTGATAATTTCCTGAAATATCATTCAAAAGTCCTAGTTTATAAAGTATTTTCGGATCATAATTCCTGTTATAGGTTTTTTCGTAATATTTAAGCGAATCATTTATTTTGTTTTGCTTTTCATATAAAATAGCCAGATTGTACAGTGCATTTATATTACTGTTAGTCACATCAGCAGCTTTTTTATAATAATACTCCGCAGAGTCAAAATTTCCTGCATCATCATAAAGAAGCCCCAGATTATACGCGGCATCAATGTCTCCTTTATCAGCAGCCATTTTAAAATATTTTATTGCATCATCTTTTTTGTTTCTGCTGTTATAAAGGACTGCAAGATTATACATAGCATCTATATTATTATCTTTAGTAATAGACAAAAGATAATATCTCTCAGAAAGATCTTTTTTATTGAGTTTTGAATAGACATAGCCAAGTTTATACGCAGCTTTGGAAAGGCCTGCATCATAGGCCATCTTAAAATATTTTTCGGCTTCTGTATAATTGTTTTTATCTTCATATAAGATACCCAGATTATACATAGCATCAACATCACTTTTTAATTTCAGCGAAGCTTTATAATATTGCTCAGCCTGATCAAGCTGGCCGCTCTTTTGATATTTCAGGGCAGTATTAAACAGCTCTTCTGCCGATTCCTCGGAAAAAGAAACTGAAAAAGCCAGAAATAAAGCAATAAGAACTTTTGCTGCAAAAAAATTCGGATATTTTTTATTTTTCATAGAAATCACCACTATTATTTGTATAAATTATAAATTTTTTCTTTTATTTCCCTGTCTACAGACATAATAATGTCAAGATCACGGGATTTTACCTGTTTATGTGCATTCATCTCATCTTCTATAATTCTGTAAATGTCAGTATAATTAATTTTTCTGTTCATAAATAAATCTACGGCAGCTTCATTAGCGGCATTATACACAATAGGATATGATTCGCCGAGCTTGCCTGCATCATATGCTAGCCTAAGACCTCTGAAAACATCAAAATCCACTTTTTCAAATGTGATATTGCTGAATTTCATAAAATCAAAGTTGCCAAGCAGCTTATTCTCCACTCTTTCCGGATATGTGAAAGCGTAAAGAATGGGAGTTTTCATATCAGGTTCTCCCATCTGTGCTATAACAGATTTATCCCTGAACTCTACCATAGAATGAATAATACTTTGCGGATGCACAATAACATCTATTTTATCATAATCAACCAAAAAAAGATGATGGGCTTCTATTACTTCCAGTCCTTTATTAACAAGAGTGGAAGAATCAATGGTAATTTTTGCGCCCATGCTCCAGTTTGGATGTTTTAACGCCTGTTCCAGTGTTACATTTTCCAGAAATTTTTTATCTGCACCTCTGAACGGTCCTCCTGAGGCAGTGAGAATAATTCTCTCGATTTCATTATGATTACCCGATTTCAAAGACTGAAAAACAGCACTGTGTTCACTGTCCACGGGAATTATTTCCGAATTATATTCTTTTAGAAGATCACGAATGAGATAACCGCCTGCTACCATGGTTTCCTTATTTGCCAGTGCTATTCTTTTTTCCTTTTTTATAGCTTCAACAGTAGCCGGAAGTCCGATAGACCCGCTCACTGCTGTCAGCAAAATATCTGTTTCATCAAGCTGTCCAATGTTTTTCAATCCTTCACAACCCATAAAAATCTCTATACCGGGAAATTCATTTTTTATTTTATCGTATCCTTCCTGTGTCCCCACAGATACATACTTTGGATTAAATTCCCTGATATTTTCTGCCAGCGCCTGCCAGTTTTTGTCTGCTGAAAGTGCAGTAATATTAAATTTGTCACGATTTTCACGTATTATTGAAAGGGCGTTTTTACCAATGCTTCCAGTAGCCCCAAGTATTGAAATGTTCGTTTGCATGTCTTCCCCTAACTTATAAAATATTTTACGAAATAATAAACTACAGGAAGTACAAAGAGGGCACTGTCAAAACGGTCAAGAAAACCGCCGTGTCCCAAAAGTAAAGTACCGGAGTCTTTTATTTCAAATTCCCTTTTTATTTTTGACTCCACTAAATCTCCCAGCTCTGCAAAAAAGGCTATTATTAATGCCAGCAGAAGGGCTTCTGTTTTAGTGAAGGAAATATTGCTATGCACACTGCACTTGCTGAATATATGTATATTTTTGCAAAAAAACTCTGCAAAAAACGAAAAAATAACATCAAATTTTAAAGCAACAATAAAGGCTCCTATAAAGCCGCCTATAGCACCTTCAAAAGATTTTTTCGGGCTTATTTCAGGAGCAAGCCTTCTCTTTATGAGCTTTCCGCCAATGGAAATCCCTACCAGATATGCTGCAATATCGCATGTCCAGATAAGTATAAATGTCATGAGGACAAGAGCCCTCCCGTTTGAAAATTCATTTTTTAACAGTAAAATATATGAAAAAAAGTATGAAATATAAACAATACCAAATAAGGTATAAGAAATTTCCGCCATTGCACCATTTATTTTTACTTTCAAAATCTGTCTTGTAGCAATAAGCATAAGGGCAAAAACAACAAAGCCCCCGATATCAAATCTTGCGATAATATCTCCGCTGAATCCCAGAAAATCATAAGAAAACAAAACTTTATCCTTCATATATACAAGTATCGGCAGAAGTAAAGACAAAAACAGTCCTATTCTGCTTGCCACCTCAAATCCTTTATCTTTCAGCATTTTATAAAATTCATAAACAGACATGCCTATTATGACTTCAGTAAAAATCAAAAATGTAAAATCGCCTTTTAAAAAGATAAGAATAAGCAATGGAACAAAAATAACAATAACCAAAGCTCTACTTAACATCGACTCCTCCAAAACGTCTTTCTCTATTATTAAACCAATCTATGGCTTTTTCATATTCATTTTTATCAAAATCAGGCCAGTAAGTATTAGTGATATAAAATTCAGAGTATGCTATTTCCCACAAGAGAAAATTACTGATTCTGAATTCCCCGCTGGTTCTGATAACCAGTTCAGGATCAGGAATATCAGGCTGATAAAGATAGTTTTGAAACTCCTCTTCTGTAACAGAAGTCTTTCCTTCTTTCAGAAGCTTATTAATACCGTCTGTAATCTCTTTTCTTCCGCCGTAATTAAAAGCGATGTTAAAAGTAAGTGTACTGCAGCCGGAAAGATAATTTTCCGTTTCTTTTATTTTTTTCAGCAGTTTCTTGCTGACTCCTTCTTCTGTACCGGATACCACAAGTCTTATATCCTGTTCTTTCAGTTCATCTTTTTTATTATCCAGATATTTTGAAAAAAGATTCATAAGTGCAGTGACCTCTGCCTTGGGTCTTTTCCAGTTTTCAGTGGAAAAGGCGTAAACAGTGAGATGTTTCACACCAAATGAGACACTTTGTCTTAAAACAAATTCCAGAGTATCAGCGCCTCTTTTATGCCCTTCTATCCTTGCCATCCCCTTTGATTTAGCCCATCTTCCGTTTCCATCCATTATAATTGCAATATGTTTGGGTATTTTTCTATCCATAAAAAAACCTTTCAAGTCGTTATTTCCTATTTTACCATATATACAGTGTTTTTTCTAATTTAATTTGCAAAAAACATAAATAAAAAAAACCGGAGTTAAAATGTCTATTTTAGATAACTCCGGAAGATATAAAAATTTATGTTAAAATTTTTCAAGAACTCTTTCTAGTTCAAGAAGATATTCCTTTCTTTCGATATCCGTAACAAAGGGAACGTCGCCGAAAAAAAGGTGTTCCAGTGTTTTGAAACCGGAAAATTTCAAGATACCCTCATCCTGAAGCATTTCAAGGGAATCATGATATCCTCTGACTTTGTAAATATCATAAGGAGTGCTGGTAGTAGAAATGAAAAGAGCTTCTTTTCCGTTTAGGAGACCCCGGGCTTCATGATTTTCATATAAATATGCAAATCCATAAGAAAATATCCTGTCAAAATATCCTTTCAGAATAGCGGGGAAACTAGTCCACCATATAGGGCTGATAAAAATAATTTTATCTGCTTTGGTAATATAATCCTGTTCTTTTTTTATATCGTCAGGAACTTTTCCTTCAGAAAATGTTATAAAGTCAGAAGATGAAAGAACAGGGTTAAAAGAGATTTCATAAAGATCACGAATTTCTACATTACAGCCTCTTTCTGTAAGAAATTTTACGGCTGTTTCTTTTAGTGCATGATTAAAGCTTAACTTGTTTGGATGTGCATATACAATCAAGTAATTCAAATTTATCACCTCTCTTTAAGAAATTTTAGTAATAAATTATACCTCATTAACTTTATACAAACAAATTAATTTTCTTGCTGTTTATTTTTAAAAAAGGCTCATTAAAAATGAACCCCGTCTTCGTAATACATATTTTCTATCAAAGGATTAAATACTATAGTAACTATTTTATCCGTTATTTTTTTCCATCTTTCGGTAAACAGAGCCGCTATTTTGTCTCTAGCTTCTGAATTCCTGTCAAACCATAAAACCTCAATAAAAACAAGGCCGTCATCTTCTTTTCCGTCAAAAAAGAAAGTAGTTTCCACATATTCAAATGTAAACCAGTCAGCTGGACACTCAGCGATAATTCCCAGTTCATCTGCCAGACCTGCGGTAAAATCTCTGACTTTTTCTTTTTCTGCTCCCCGAACTCTTATGTGTGGCATGTTTTTTACTCCTTTTGTTTTTATTTGAATTTTATCATGCCGCAGTGTTTAAATCAATAGGCAAAAAGGATTATTTATGCACAGAATTCAGAGTTTTTAGGGAAAAACACAATATATCCAGAATATGGAAAGCGGCGGATACAAGATATAGTATTTTTGAGAAAAATTTTTTTTATAAATTATACCTGTCCTAAAAATATCTGTACACAAAAAGAAACTACCACTACAAGCATTGAGATAATAAATCCGTGAAGCATAGGCTTGAATCCTGAATGTGCAACCTCCCGAAAATTGGTTCTGAGTCCTATAGCGCCAAGAGCCATTACCATAAGATATTTACTGATATGTGAAACCATAGAGCTTGCTTTTTCTGGAATTATACCTGTACTTTTTATTCCTACCATAACTAAAAATAACAGAATAAAAAACGGAAAGATATTTTTCAGCGAGATTTTTTCTTTCTTCTGGATATCTGTTTGTGAAACAGCTTTCTTGGATTCTGCATATTTATTTATAATTGAAAATATAAGTACAGCAGGAATAATAGAAAGAGTACGGGTAAGTTTTACAATGACTGCAAAACCGCCGGCAGCATCAGAAAAAGCGTACCCTGCGGCAACAACAGACGAAGTATCATTTACCGCTGTTCCTGTCCACAAACCGTAGCCTATATCTGACATTCCAAAATATCTCCCGGCAATAGGAAACAGAATAACCATAAAAATATCAAAAATAAATGTAGCCGAAATAGCATAAGCAATATCTCTGATATCCGCATCTATGGCGGGAGCAATAGCAGCAATGGCAGAACCTCCGCATATACCTGTTCCCGCAGAAATAAGTCCCGACAATTTCCAGTTCATGCCAAAAAGCTTCCCTATAAGCCATCCGCCGCCAAAAGCTGTAAACAGAGTAAAAACCATAACAATAAGAGAATATTTTCCTACCTGCAGAACCTGTGAAAAACTAAGAGTAAGACCCATTAGTATAATAGAAAATCTCAGTATCTGTTTTGAAACAAAATTTATTCCTGTTTTGAAAAAGCTGAATTCAGAAATATAAGGGTTCAGAATCATTCCGGCAAGAAGTGCAAAAACACTTCCGCTTATGAGGTTATACGGAATAAAACTGCTGAAAAAGATTCCTATATATGCAAGAATAAATGTCAGTATTATACCTGAGGCGTATTTTTTAATTAATTTCATTTTTTATCTCCTTTTATGTCTGCATTAAGAATCCCCTGACATTGTGAGGATTTGAAAAATTGGAATTTAGTCAGTCAGGGGACATTTTACAGTATATTGATACTAACATTTTTTTGTGATAAGATAAAATTATAAAATATTATAAATACATAAAATGAAATTATAGAAGGAGAAAGTATGCTGGATTTTAGACATGAAACATTTCTTGCATTATGCAGAATAGGAAATTATACTAAAACAGCCGAATTTTTACATATAACACAGCCGGCAGTAACACAGCACATAAAATTTCTGGAAAATTACTATGATGTAAAACTTTTTAATTATGAGAAAAAAAATCTGTCTCTTACAAGAGAAGGAAAACTTTTGTATGACTATGCGATGACTATGAGTGCTGATAATAAAAAAATAAGGGATATCCTTGCTGAAAAGGACACAGAGAGTATTTCGGTATCATTTGGTACTACGCTTACAGTGGGGGAATATGTGATGCCCGGCATACTTAGGAAGCTGCTCTGTAAATATCCCGGCTCTTCTGTTACTATGTCTGTGGAAAATACTAAAGTTTTACTGGAAAAATTAAAAAACGGCGAGATAAATTTCGTAATTCTGGAAGGATTTTTTGAGAAAACAAAATATGATTCTGTTACATTTTCCGAAGAGGAATTCGTGGCGGTTTGTTCTCCTGATTCAGGGCTGAAAAATAAACAGGTGACATTAAAAGAGATACTCGGCGAGCGGATTATACTCCGTGAAAAAGGTTCAGGAACACGGGATATATTCGAGCAGATATTATACAGACATAACCTCGGCATTCAAAACTTTACAAAAAAATGTGAGATTGGGAATATAAATGTAATAAAAGAACTGGTGAAAAAAAATTTAGGGATAACATTTTTATATAAAGCCGCAGTAGAAAAAGAGCTGGCAGAAAAAAAACTAAGCAGAATAAATATTACAGGCTTTTCTGAACAATATGAATTTAATTTTGTATTTTTGAAAGACAGTATATATAAAAAAGAATATTTGAAATGGTACAAGCTCTTGAAAAGTTTCAGGTAAAAAAATTTTTTCTTTGAAATACCCTAATTTTAAACTGGTAAAAAAATAAAAAAAATTCAATGATATTTAAAATTAGTTGGACAATTTTAATGCAGTGAATTTTTTTATAAATGGTTTTGTTTTTGTATAAACAAAAGTTAAAATTATAAAATAAAATTAGTATCAATCTTCAAAGTTTTTATTTTTAAATTCCCAAAATTCAGCATAATAATTTAGTTATACAAAAAAATTATAACATATAATTAATTTATAAATTTATTTTTATATTAAGTTATTAACTATATTTTTACATATGATTATACTGTAATATACAAAAATGGTGCTATAATTAATATACAATAAGTAGCTGAGAAAGGAGAGTTTGAGAAAATGGACACAAAGAAGATACTGTTTGATAAAATTCTTAAAAGTATGTTCAGTGATACTGTAGTTGTAAAATATTGGGATGGAGAAGAAAAAAAATATGGTTCGGGAGAGCCGAAATTCAAACTTTTTATTGGTGAAGATATTGGAATATCAGATGTGACAGATGATTATTCGGTAGCTTTCGGGGAAGCCTATATGGATGGAAGAATAAAAGTAGAAGGTAATATTGAAGAACTGGTGGAATCTATATATAATAACAAAGACAGCTTTCTAAACAAGGAACATAAAACCCTGAAAATACTGAGAAGCGGATTTAACCGCCTGAAAAAATCAAAACAGAATATAGAACATCATTATGATATCGGTAATGATTTTTATAAGCTGTGGCTGGATAAATCAATGACATACTCGTGTGCTTACTTTAAAGAGCCCGAAGATACACTGGAAGATGCACAGCTGCATAAAGTAGAGCATGTTCTGAATAAGCTGTCTCTGAAGGAAGGTCAGAAACTTCTGGATATAGGATGCGGATGGGGAACATTGATTATTAAGGCAGCCAAGGAATACGGGGTAAAATGTGTGGGAATTACCTTAAGCAAGGAACAGTATGCTGAAACACAAAAGAAAATCAAGGATCAAGGGCTTGAGAACCTTGTAGAAGTAAGACTGGAAGACTATAGAGAATTAAAACATGAGAAATTTGACAGAATCGTAAGTATAGGGATGCTGGAACATGTGGGAAAAGAAAATCTTGACGGGTATTTCAAGAAGATAGACGAACTTTTAAATGATAATTCTTTATCACTTGTCCACTCAATAACAGGGAAAAATGACGGATCATATAATGAGTGGATAAATAAGTATATTTTCCCCGGCGGATATGTTCCCGGAACAAAGGAAGTAATAACAGATATAGCAGAAAATAATTTTATGGTAATAGATCTTGAGAGTCTCAGACTGCACTATGCAAAAACATTAAAATGCTGGGCAGCTAATTTTGAGAAAGCTCTGGATATTATCAGAAAAACAAAGGACGAAACATTTATAAGAATGTGGCGTTTGTACCTGAATTCCTGCTCAGCTTCATTTCAAGTGGGAAATATAGATATTCAGCAGATATTATTTTCTAAAGGTGCTGTAAATTCATTGCCCTGGACACGAGAGTATATGGAAAAATAATGATAATTTTTATAAATTTATAAAGAAACCGGAATTATTCCAAACTGGTACGGTATTTCGTAAAGAAATCGCTAATTGCTGCCGGTTATTTCTAAAATTTTATGAGACTGGCTTATGTGATTATACATAAGCCAGTCTTTTTAACTTGCTTTCTATCTTTATTTACAGTGTTTCTATAAATAAGACAGAGGTGTAAACCAGAACTTCACACTTGATAATGTATAATATAAAATGTTATTATTTATCTAGAATTACTTGAAATGATATTAAGGTTTAATAAGAATTGCTGATAGAAATACGAAAAGTACAGAATGTTAAAAAGCTTCTTTTATGTAAACAGGGAGTTTTAAACATATATACATCAGCATGAAAAATAAAAAAATTGATATTATAAATTATACATCAGAGAGCTTCGGCAAAAATTTCAGACACACCCGGAAAGAATTAAAAAATAAGTTCGGGAGTATGGAAATTAAAATTGTGATTGATGAACATTACCATTAAGGAGAGTGATTATGAAAAACTGGAAAGAATTTTTAGATCAGGAGAAAAAAGAACAATATTTTATTGAAATTATGAATAAAGTAGAACAAGCCAGAAAAATAACAGATGTTTATCCAAAAGAAGAAGACATGTTTTCATGCTTTGATTTATGTCCGTATGAAGACATAAAGGTGGTTATTTTGGGGCAGGATCCGTATCACGGGGAAAATCAGGCTCATGGAATGAGTTTTTCCGTTAAGCCAAATATTAAAGTTCCGCCGAGTCTTAAAAATATATATAAAGAATTAGAATCTGATCTGGGAATAAAGCCCCCGAGTCATGGATACTTGATTTCATGGGCAAAAGAAGGGGTACTTTTAATGAATACCAGCTGGAGTGTAGAAGCGGGAAAAGCTGCCAGCCATAAGAGTTTTGGATGGAATAAGTTTACGAAAAAAGTTTTGGATGTTTTAAATAACTATGATAAACCGCTTGTTTTTATTTTATGGGGTAATCATGCAATTAATGCAGCAAAAGGAATTACCAATCCAAAGCATTTACTTATAAAGGGAATTCATCCGTCTCCATTAGCTGCAAACGGAGGTTTCTTCGGAAGCAAACCTTTTTCACAGACAAATACATTTCTTGAAAAAGAAGGACGTGGTGCTGTAAATTGGGAAATTCCTGAACTAGACGGGAGTACGCCCAAAACTAAACCATTAAAAAAACCAGCTAAAACCAAAAAAGAGCCCAAGCCTAAAGTACAAACAAAGGAATCAGAGAAAAAGGCAATAAATACAGAAGAAGATACCGAAGGTATGAAAATTGAAATAGCAGAAAACCGATATAGATTAAAAGAAAATGGAAAATGGTTTTTAATAAATGAAAAAGACGAAAAACTGACAAAACAAGGGTATGACAGAATATGCGGACTGGTAAAGAACTTTCTACGGGTAAAAAATAACGGGTTAACAGGGCTTATAAATTTAGACGGGGAAGTTTTGCATGAACCGGAATATTCACATATTTCAAAATACACTACAGAAATGCATGAAAAAGGTTTTCAGATTTTTACAAAAAATGGAATTGGTTTTATGAATTCAAAAGGAAAAGAAATTATACCGCCGAAATTTTATGAGTACAAAATCATTGGTGATAATTGTTACTTAGCTAAAATGAAAAGTTACGGGGATACTGCCGTTTATGATAAAAACGGCAATGAAATTATTCCTCCGATATATCATAGAATTGAAGATGCGGGAAACGGCTATTTTAAAATATATAGTAAAACAGGAAAAGCTTTTGATTATGCATATGCTCTTTTTTCACCCCTTGGGGAACAGCTGACAGAGTTTAAATACGGGGATATGGGACAAATTCATAATGACTTTATAAGAGCAAGGTTAAGTCCGAAGTTTGTTATGGAATCACCGGGAGTCCAAATGCAGAACCCTGATCGTCAATGGACATTTTTAGATGAAAACGGGAAAGAAATAACAGATGTGATTTTTGATGATGCCGGAGATTTTGAGGATGGTTTAGCCCCTGTTTGTATAGATAAAAAAGTTGGTTTTTTAAATACAAAAGGAGAGCTTGTCATTGATCATAAGTATCAGCAGTATGTTAACATGGGGTTTGACGGCGGGCTTTGCCGTGTCGGGGATGAAAATGACCGGATGGGAGTTATTAATACCAAAGGGGAAACTGTTATTCCATTTGAATATAATGTGATTTCCAAATTTAAAAATGGTGTTGCATTTGCCCTTTTAGGTGATGATGGTGATGACTTTTTATATATTGATATAAATAATAATAAATATTATCCAAAGTTCTTACAAGAGGAAAACAGATGGGTCTGTGTCGACAGTGATGATAATATAGCAGAAAATATAGAAATAAATATGGAAAGAGAAATAATCGAAGATAGTATAAACTTTAGCTTTGAGGGAAAAGTCGGATTTAGGGATTCAAAAGGGAAAGTTTTTATTGAGCCGATTTATGATGAAACGAGTGCTTTTTTCTGGGGTGGAATTGCAGCAGCCCAGCTAAACGGGAAATGGGGCTTTATTAACAGAAAAAATGAAGTAATCGTGCCGTTTGAGTATGAAAATGCAGGATTTATTATGAAAGGCTACGGAGTTGTTCAAAAAGAAGATGAAAGTGTTATGCTTGTCGGAGAAAACGGACTTTTTACAGAAGATTCCTTTGTTAGAATAGGATATGATTACAAAAAATATAATAAGGAAAAAGGAAAGTGGCAGAATTCACCCGGAGGAAAATGGCTTTGGAATATATTCAGAAGTGAGTGGCAGTTTTATGATTTAATTGATAAGAATCATATTTCAGCGGGAAGTTACGGGGAATTTTCATATTTGAAAAACAGTGTGGATTATGAAAGAGATTATTTTGAAGTTTCGTTAAAAGATGAGGACAGGGAGAGATATGAATTTGCTGTTATAGCTGATAACGGAGAAATTATTTTTCCTAAAAATATTAAAGATGATATTGTGTTTTTAGAAAAAGGGCAGAAATATGACTTTAATCGTATTCCGAATGATTTTTTATTAGAGGCGAAAATTAAAGGGGTTAAAGCTAAAATGAATGAAAATTTCAGCCGGGCTTTTGATGATTATTATTTGAACGATCACCACAGCAAAGTTTATGAATATACAGGAGGTCTTCAAAATAACTTTTATGTGAGTTTATCAGCAGCCATATTTGAGTGGATTTTTTGGAGGACATATGAAACAGCTTCTCCATATATGAATATGGAAATTGTTTTTCAAAAAATAGAGGCTCTTTACGCTTTTACATATTCCGCAGAGAAACTTGACCGATCAAAAATGTCTCATGATATAGGTTATTATAATGATAAAGCAGAGCAGTCAGGTCTTAGTGAGAAAGAAAAACTTGAAGTTGGCGCAGTTGATGACATAATTTACTATATAGAGAAACTTACCAGAAGACATTATAACGGAAGTAATATTGTTTCTGTGGTTGTTTTTGCCAGACTTGTTTTATCCGGAGCAAAAAAGAAATTATTTAACGAATGGCTGGATATGGTTCTGGAAAAGGCAAGGCTCCATTTTGAAATAGACTTTTATCCGAGCTGGTTTAAGGCTTATTATGATTTTAGCACGGATGATATTGTTCCAAGAGAGTTTTTCTTTGATAAAGATTATAATTATACGCCTGAAAGCGGAGAAAGATTAATGAAAGAATTCGCGGAGAAACTGCAAAAAGATAAAAATTATTTTTTGCTATGAAAAGGATGAAGGAATAGAAATATTAAAGGGAGTGTGCAAGAAAGTCTGTAAATTAAATCTGATATAATAAAAGATTTGTTTTTCATATATTGATTTATCTATT
>NZ_JAMZGM010000051.1 GCF_024158605.1 Sebaldella sp. S0638
ATCAGCGCCTGCAGGAAAAGTAATAGAAGAGTATGGATTTACAGTAGAAAAGATTGTTAATAAGATAAAGGGATAATATGTAGAACTGCCTTGGAAACAGGGCAGTTTTTATATATGGTAATATGGAAGGCGAATGTAGTTATAGAATTTAAGCTCTTGTTAAATTAATAAAGATAGAGTTTTCAGTAAGTTCATGATAAAATGCTCTATATGGCATTGTCTTAAAAGATAAATGTACAGGAGAAGAGTTATAAATGGTTGATTCAAGGGAATTTCAAAATAAGGTTATAGATTTTCTGGTAAAATTAAGGAATGAAAATACATTTGATGATAGAATGTATAATGAGATTTACTGTATTCTGAAAGAATTAACAGAAATCTGGAAAAAGCAGGATTGTATTCCAAAAAGTTTCTTCCTGAGCTGCATTTATTTAACAGATTCTCTTGCTGGAGGAAGCCGGTTTTTATCAGAACAGGACTGTGAAAAAATAGAGGATGCCTGTAATGCAATACAGGAGCTTTTTGTTGCGCTGGAAGAATAGCCTGCCGGAATATGACCGGATTGCAGTTTTTTGGGGACAATCATGGGGATTGAGTGTTTTGAACTTAATATAAGGATGTGAGAAAAGTGAAAAGGAAAAAAATCTTGATAGCAGGGGTTATTTTTCTTGTGGTTTTAGCAGCCGGGAGCATAGGTTACAGCTTTTTTTCGAGAAATTATAAAAAAGTGAAAACATATGAAGTAGGTGAAAAGCAGGTAAAGCATGTAAGATTTAACAAGCCTTTTTTTGCTGATCATTTTGAAGTTACTATTCTAAAAACAAGTCTTACTGATTCATTGAAAAACGATTCAAAAATATTGCTGAAAAAAGAGGAGGGTGTAGAGTATTTTGTTATAGATGTAAAAGTCAAAAATGAAAATAGCGAAAGTAAAAATCTGCCTGATTCGGGTAGTATACTTTTGGGTGAAGCCGAATATATGATAGAAATAGAAGAAAATATAAAACTTACCGAAGCCGGCTACGGAGTATTTTCGGAACAGATAAAGCCGGGAGAATCCAAAGAAAGCAAAATTGTATTTAGGATACCTGTAGAATACGGGGATGAAGCAATAATCTGGGATGTATTCGGGAGCGGTGTGAAAATCAGGCTTCAATAATGCATTAAGTCAATTTTTGAGACTTTTCACACAGGCAGAAAAAAATTTTAGAAATATTATGATCTGACTATCGACAGAAGCCGATATTTAGGGTATAATAAATTAAAGGATTTTTGAAACCTGTGTTAATACTTGATTTCAAGTATAAATTCTTACTGGTAATAATTAAAAAAGCGGATTTTCCGCAAAATTCGATTCTAAAGCTTTTACCTCATTATTCTAATAGTAAGTAATATTCATGTTTTTAAACCTGTTTTCTACAAAAAAAATGTAAAAAATTAATATAATTCAGATAATTTCAAAGCCAATTCTGTATTAATTCAGAAATCTGTTCTAAAATAATATTAAAAAATCCATTTGAAATAATCAGTTTTCTGTTGTATTTTCCATATAATCAGAAATCACAAAATAACAGCTTTAAAAACAATAAACTTTGGTATATTTTTTTGTATTTAAAAAATAAGAGGTATGGAAGTATACATCAATAGAACTAAATAAAGAAAAATGGAGGGAGTACATTAATGGAGTATAGCCACATGAAGGAAATTTATTTCAGTCCCACAGGAACAACAAAAACTATTGTAAATGAAATTACCAAGTACTTTTCAAGAAAAAAAGAAACTTATGATTTACTGAAGAATCCTCTTCAAGAGGAAATGTCATTCGGGAGCGAAGATTTTGTAATAATAGGAATGCCTGTATATGCGGGTCGTATACCGGATGTATGTGCAAAAATGCTTTCGGAAATAAAAGGAAATAACACACCTGCAATAGCTGCTGTGGTCTATGGAAACAGGGACTATGACGATGCCTTGCTTGAATTGAAGACAATTTTGACAGAAAATGGATTTACAGTAATCAGCGCAGGAGCCTTTGTAGCTCAGCATTCGATTTTTCCCGGTACAGGTTATCTGAGACCGGATGTAAAGGATAAACAGGCTGTGAGAAGATTTGCGAAAAGCAGCTGTGAAAAATTCGAATCTGTTACGGATATTAAAGAAATGGACTTTGAAGTAAAGGGGAATTTTCCATATAGGGAGTCTGTATCAGTTCCGTTAAATCCTTCAGCAGATAAAACCTGTAAGAAATGCGGTGCCTGTGCAAGGATATGCCCTGTAAATGCTATTTCCGAAGAAAAACCCGAAAAATTAAACAAAAAAACGTGTATCAGATGTACAGCCTGTTTTGCTGTCTGCCCGCTGGAATGCAGAGGATTTCGCGGAGTACGCTATACATTGGCGAGCAAAATTTTCGAAAAAAAATTCTCGGTAAGAAGAGAACCGGAAGTTTTTTTATAAAATTTTGCTGATATAAAAAACAGTTATTCTAAGGAAAGAACAAGCGGGACAGTTGTGTGATTTTTATTTTAAATTTATGAATATATACGAAAAAACAGAAGAGACAGTAATTTTATTTTCTGTTTTTTTATTTGATAAAAAGTATATATTTCATAATATATTAAAATTTTATTTTCATTATTTATAAAGGGGTATTATTCAGATAAAACAAAGTCTTTGTTATATTGACATTAGTTAATTTTATGATGTATAATTTACTTGGAAAATTTTAGAAATATATAGGGAGAAGCTGTCTTGTTATTAATTTAGAAAACGGAAACAGGATTTCAAAGTTAGTGAAAGATAGAGGATGATAGTCTTACACAAAAATGAATTATTACTTATGATAATAAGAAACACAAGGCGGTGAACAGATGAAAATAATATATGGTACAAAAAATAAAGCTAAACTAGAGGATATGAAAAGGGTTTTAAATGGTCTGGAATTGGAAATAACGGGTTTATCAGATATAGGAGCTGATTTGCCTGAGGTAGACGAGTCAGGAAATGATCCTTTGAAAAATGCAGAGATAAAAGCTCTGGCTTACTATGAAGTTTTGAAAAAACCTGTTTTTTCATGTGATTCCGGTCTTTTTATAGAGGGTCTGGATGAAGAGAGACAGCCCGGAGCACATGTACGAAGGGTTAACGGCATATATATGAACGATAATGAAATGATAGATTATTATTCAAAGCTGGCAGGAACATTCACCGGAAAATGTACCGCCAGATACCGTAATGCAATATGTCTGATTGTAGATGAGAAAAATATTTTCAGTTATAGCGGGGATGATATTTCCGGAGAAAAATTTACACTTTCTCCGTTTAGGCATGAAATGCAGACTGACGGTTATCCTCTGGACAGTATTTCTGTACATGCAGATACTGGAAAGTATTATGTAGAGATGGAAGATGAAAAGGATTCGTTCGGGCATGAGGAAGGTTTTAGAAAATTTTTTCAAATGGTTTTGGAACAATGGAGTAAATAATAAATTTAGTAAAATTCAAGGAGAAAATATGAAAAAAATATGTTTGATTTTAGCAGTTATAATGTCTTTTGTATCTGTATGCGACTTTATAGCAATAGGGGGAAATGATTCATCAACAATGTCTCTTTTTTACTCATTTACAATTATAACATTTCCTTCTGCAGTTTCTATGGAGTCATCAGAAGCAAGTGACAGAAACAAGATAAAAACTGTCGAGGAAAATTATGAATATCATAAAAAACTTATGAATGCAGAAAATCTCATGGCAAAGGATGTCTTTTCAAAAGATTTGATAGAAAAATTCGGACTTAATGAAAACGACAGAATGGAGTTATCGGAAACAAAAGTTGGAATTATAATATCAGATAAGAATAAAGCACTTGCTTTTATTCCTGCGAAACAGGAATATGCCGATCTGATAAAAAGTAATGAAAGAAATATAAAATAAAACAAGTTACCTGAAAATTGAGAATATCAATAATCAGGTATTTTTTTATGCAGAAAATATATGATTCACGATAAAAAATAATTTTTTATGATTTTATATGATTTTTTTTGAAAAAAATGATTGACTTTAAAAAAATATATGGTATAGTTAAAGCAGGTGATAAAAATGTTTGAAATAGAAAGACACGAAATAATTTTGAAAAAATTAGAGGAAAAAGGCAGATTATCATATGAAGAAATAGAAGAATTTCTGAATGTCTCTATAGCAACAATAAGAAGGGACATAAACAAACTTGAGAGTAAAGACCTGCTGAGCAAGGTTGGCGGAGGAGTAGTTGCCAAGAGAAAAATTAATTTTGAACCGGAAATAAATATAAAGTTTGAGGAGAATACAGAGGCAAAGAAAAGAATTGCCAAAAGAGCTGCAAAACTTGTGAAAAAGGGTGATTTTATATTTATTGATGCCGGTTCGACTACATATTACATGATAGAGTACCTTAAAAATAAAAATATAACAGTTGTTACCAATGGCTTAATGCATTTGGACAAGCTTATTCAGTGTAAAATAAAGACAATTATAATCGGAGGCGAAGTAAAGCCCACCACTAAAGCCGTAGTAGGGATAGAAGCACTGAAAAACATAGAAAAATACAGATTTGACATAAGCTTTTTAGGAGTAAACGGAGTGGATATCAATAAGGGTCTTATGACACCTGATATAAAAGAAGCTATTCTAAAAGAAAAAATACTGGAAATATCAGATAAAACATACATTTTAGCAGATAAAGAAAAGTTCGGAGTGTCTTCCAGCGTAAAATTCGGAAATATAGAGGACTGCATACTGATAACAGACGAGCTTGCCGATACCAGATATGAAAAATATATATTGAAGGAGGAAATATAATGATATATACACTAACTTTGAATCCTGCATTGGATTATGATATTTACATGGATAAATTTCAGGAGGGAGATCTGAATTTATCAAAAGAAGTCAATATCAGAGCAGGCGGTAAGGGAATTAACGTATCGAAGCTTCTTTCCAATCTTGACATAAAATCAAAAGCGCTGGGTTATACAGCTGGATTTACCGGAGATTTTATAAAAAAGAATCTTTATGACGAAGGAATAGAGTCAGATTTCGTGGAGCTGGACGGAATAACAAGAATAAATGTAAAAATAAATAATAGCTCCAAGGAAACTGAAATAGCCGGTTTATCACCAAATATAACAAAAGAGGCTGAAGAAAAGCTTATTGAAAAAATATCAGGATTACAAAAAGATGATATTCTGATACTTTCAGGGAGTATTCCCGAGAGCATTGAAAAAAACATTTATAAAAAACTCGCTGCAATGCTGCCTGAAGAAACAAAAATAGTTTTGGACACAAGAGGAAGTCTTTTGAAAGAAAATCTGAATAATAATTTTCTGATAAAGCCTAATATAGCCGAGCTGGAGGAGATGTTCGGGACTGAGCTGAAAACTACAGCGGATATAGTGGAGAAATGCGGCTATTTTCTGGAAAAAGGCGTAAAAAATATTATAGTTTCAATGGGTGGAAAAGGAGCCTTATTTGTAAATAAAGAGGGAGCATATACAGCGGATGTTCCCAAAGGAAAGCTTATTAATTCAGTGGGAGCCGGAGATTCTATGGTGGCAGGCTTTATAGCGGGAACAGAAAGCGGGAAATCACCGGAAGATTCTTTCAGGCTTGCTGTAGCTTCAGGATCAGCCACTGCTTATTCATATGGTTTAGGTGAAAAAGATTTGATATATAGACTTTATAATGAAATTACTCTAAAAAAGGAAGGTGTATAAGATGAAAATTACTGAACTGCTGGTAAAAGAGAGAATGATCTTGGATTTACAGTCGGTAACCAAAGATGAAGTAATAAACGAACTTGCGGAAATGTTCCTTAGTACCGGGATTATAGACGATCTTGAAGGATTTAAAGGTGAGATAAAAAACAGGGAAGCATTAAGTTCTACAGCTCTGGAAGAAGGAATAGCCATTCCCCATGCTAAAACAAAATATGTAAAAAAGCCTGCACTTGCATTCGGGAGAAGTAAAAAAGGTATAGATTATGAATCATTAGACGGAGAGCCGTCAACTATATTTTTTATGATAGCAGCACCAGAAGACGCTAATAATGCTCATATAGAAACTCTGGCAAGACTGACTCAGATGCTTTTAGATACAGACTTTAGAACAAGTATACTGGAATTAGGTACAAAGGAAGAAATACTTGATCTGATTAATAAAAAAGAAACTGCAAAGCTGGAAGAAAATGCAGAAACAGACAATAACAGCGACAATTTCATTATAGCAGCAACTGCCTGCCCTACAGGAATAGCACATACTTATATGGCAGAGGAAGCATTAAAAAAAGCAGCGGCAGAACTTGGAGTTACAATAAAAGTAGAAACTAACGGAACTGACGGTGTAAAACATAAACTTACCGCAGAAGATATAGAAAAGGCAAAAGGAGTAATACTTGCAATAGACAGAGGAATAGAAACCGACAGATTCAGCGGTAAAAAAGTGATTCAGACAGGAACAAAAGAGGCTATACGTGATGCAAAAGGTCTTATTCAAAGAGCCCTTTCAGGGGATGCTCCTGTATTTGCAGGTTCTGGTGAGGCAGGTTCTAACGGTAAAAATACTTCTAAAGAAAAAACGGGGATTTATAAGCATCTGATGACAGGAGTATCGTTTATGCTGCCGTTCGTAGTGAGCGGAGGTATATTAATAGCACTGGCCTTTTTATTTGATAAACTCGCAGGAGTGCAGGGAGTAGCAGATGCTGCGGGACAGTCAACTCTTGGAAGCACTACATACCTTGCGAAACTGTTCATGGAAATAGGAGGAGCGGCATTTGGTCTCTTTATACCTATTTTAGGGGCGTATATTGCATACAGTATAGGTGAAAGACCGGCACTGACAGCAGGATTTGTCGGAGGGGCGCTTGCTGTTTCAGGTGGTTCAGGATTTCTTGGAGCGATGCTTGCAGGATTCCTTGCAGGTTATGTTACAAAACTTGTTATTGCAATGTTAAAAGGACTGCCTAAGAGTCTGAACGGAATTAAGGCAATTCTGCTTTATCCTTTGTTAACAGTATTGCTTACAGGTGTACTGATGATAATTATACTAAATCCGCCTGTAAGATTCATAAATGAAGGACTTGTGGAATGGCTGAAAAACATGGGCGGAACAAGCAGAGTAATACTTGGTATAATCCTTGGAGGAATGATGGCTGTGGATATGGGCGGCCCTGTAAATAAAGCAGCTTATGTATTTGGTACAGGAACACTGGCTACAGCAGCAGCGGGAGAATACGGAACACCAATAATGGCGGCTGTAATGGCTGGAGGAATGGTGCCTCCGCTTGGAATAGCACTGGCTACGACTTTATTTAAGAATAAATTTAACACAGAAGAACGGGAAGCAGGAAAAACGAATTATATAATGGGATTGTCATTTATTACAGAGGGAGCAATACCATTCGCCGCGGGAGATCCTTTGAGAGTTCTGCCGGCATCAATAATAGGTGCGGCAGTAGCAGGGGGATTATCAATGTTTTTCAATATTGCTATACCTGCACCGCATGGCGGATTAGTAGTGGCATTTTTATCAAATAATGCATGGCTTTATCTGCTTGCTATATTGATAGGTGCTGTAATTACTGCAGTTATTTTAGGACTTCTGAGAAAGAAGGTAAATTAAATAATAAATCAGTTTTTGGAAAATATGTATAAAGTTTTCTGGAAATACTGATAGAAATATAATATGATATATTTATCAGGCTGTACCGTTGAATTTGGTGCAGCTTTTATTTTATGGAATGTTTGACATTATTTTATGAATAGCTGAGAAAATTATTATATAGAAAAAGCTTAAGTATGTATTATAAATAAAATATGATATAATATTTAAAAAATAAATTGGAGGTAGATTAAGTGGAACATTACTTCAGGAACAAACATAAATCACTGTTGGGGTTGATAGTGCCTGTATTTGGAATGATATTTCTGGGGCTTGGATTTTTTGCAATATCACTTTATGTTTTTAGTGATCTGGTAAAATATGAAATGCTGGTGTCTGTAATTATATCAGCAATATTAGCGGTACTTGTCATAATTATACTTATTTATCACATTATAAACGGCCCTGATTATATAGTGACCAATGAAGGTGTCCTTTTTAAAAAGAGAAATAAAATTACACATGAATTTTCATATAAAAAATACGTGATGTCGTCTTATGTAGTGAGAAACACCTATAACGGTATACCGTCGGGAACTTCAAGACAGCTGATAGTAGATGACGGAAAAAAAGAAAAGAAATATGTGTGCGCTTTGTCGAAAAAAGACTTTGATGAATTTATGTCATTGATAATTGCCTATTCAGGAAATGCAGAAACAAGCAGCGAGATAAAAGAAACCCCAGGTATAGTTTTAAGTGAAGCAAACAGAGATTTTTTCCTTGATAACAGCAGAATATTCAAAGATATAGCTTTTAAAAAATATTTTGGAATGATATTTTTATCATTTTTACTGCTGGCTTTATTTTTTCTTCTGACTTATTTTGGTGAAAATGATGCATGGTTTGCTCTTGTGGGGATAGTAATATGTCTTTTAATATATTTTGTTTTAGTTTTTTTCAGTGTGGGAAGTGCCAAAAGAAAAATGCCTGAAAATATAAAGCTTAGAACAAATGAGATATATCTTGATGAGGAGCATTTTAGTTTTAGTGACATAAGTAAGGTTTCCCTTACACCGCCGTCTTATTATATAGGGAATATCAACAGAGTCTTGAAAATTTACAGACATGACGGAAAGAAAAAAACATATATTTTAGGATTTAAAGTGGCAAAAGCCGGGAAAAAGGATAAGGTATTTCCTGAATATGAGCAGTTTTTTCAGATGTTAGAGGGGATACTTGCTAATTCACCGGGAAAATTTCAGTATGATTTGTAAAAGGATGAATTTTTACAATATGCAGCAGACAATAAAACAACACTATAGGTATTATGAATAGGAAATGATACCGGTCTGGCAGGGAAGTAATATGTATAACTTTGATAAAGATATTTTAGAAGCATTGAAAAAAAGCGGATGGCATGAAAATAGAGAAGTATCAACAGATAAAATTCTCGATTATTATAGCAAAGTAAAGTATATTTGCAATGATATGCAATTAAAATTTTTGAAGAGTTTCTCTAATTTAGAAATTGATTTTGAGAATCCATTAGCAGTGAATTTTCCTAGGTTTAAAAACAGACCAGTTAGATTCATATTAGATCCGTTTTATGCAGCTCAAAATTTTCGTATGAGAGTACGAGATTATGAAATACACTTTAAGAAAAACATGATACCAATAGCAGAAGTACCTAATGAGAATATGGTGGTATTTCTTGCAGAAGATGGTGTTTTTTACGGCGGATTTGATGAAAATGTTATAGAATTCGGTCAAGGTCTGAATATAGTTTTATATAAATTGAAAAATGGAATAACCTCTCCGGTTATAGAAGTCGAAGATTATGATGATGAAGAATACGATATGGACAGGGAATTAATGAAGGAAAATCTGAAAAATATGAAGTTACAACTCCAAAATAGCCACATAAATGGGGGAAAATAAAAACCAAGAAAAATTAAAATATGTAAATTTGCGTATTTATAATAAAAAATGATAAAAATCGCAAATTTTATGATATTATAAAGTAAATATGTTTATATGGGATTTATACGCAGAATTCCGTTAAAAAAAACAAAGACTGGAGGTTTGTATGGACATAATGGAAGAAGGAACAAGGAAGAAATATGTTGTAATTGATGTGGAAAATATAACAGATTCTCATGAACTTCATAAAATTTTGAAATCTGAATTGGAGTTTCCGCACTTTTACGGGATGAGCTGGGATGCATTTTGGGATGCTATTACAGGGCTTGTACAGCTGCCGGAAGTTACTATAATAAAAGGGTATAAGGTTTTAAAGCTGAATCTTCCGCAGGATGCCGAAATTCTGGTAAATACTCTGGAAAGATACAATAATCTTTTTTCGCTGTTCAGAACAAAGCTGATTTTGGACTAGACAATACAGCAAAAGAAAATTATATTTCTGAATTGTAATTTTGAAACATTATTTCAAAATATAACTGATTTTATAAAATAAAACTGATCTGGATACTTTCAAACAGAAAGAAAACAGATCAGTTTTTATATTCTCAAAAATTAGGAAACATGTTAAATGTATTTATTTAAATTTTGATTTATCATAGTTATATGGAATACTTGTTCCCACTACCACATCTTCAATTTTGTCTATTATAAGCCAGTCATCCATGTTGCCCTGATGATCAAAGTCCAAAGGGGTAATTTCTTCCAGACTGTCAAATTCTACAAGACACAGACATTTTTTATGCCAACGTTCTTTTTGTTTTGCAGACAGGGCGAGTTTATCCTGATTTTTTTCAAGAGTCTCTTTTATTTCCTCATCTGTTAGTTTTACAAAATTCTGGACACTTTTCACTTTTGCCTTAGCGGAAATTTCCTTGCTTCCTTTTTTCATAAAATATAATGTTTCATTCTCAAAAACTCTGCTGTGAGGGATTTTTCTCCCTGCGGCACCCCGTACTATCATTGTTTTTGAACCATCAAGAATCTTTTCCAGAACTTTTTCTTTATTGTCACAATAAATTAAATGAACCATTTCATACCTCCCTGATTTGTTTATAATAAATTATATATCATTATAAAAATGAATACAACAGTGTAAAAATATTTTGAAATGAAAAAATGAAAGGTGCCTGAGAAGGGCTTGTGCAGAAATGTATGCTTTTTTGTGAAAATAAAAACCGGAAAAATGTTAAAAATATGGGATATAATTAATATAGAGATGGTATTTAAAAAACTAATACATAAAAAAAATACATATGAAAATTCGCAGAAATTAGTCATCAATATCGTCGGAAAATTTATCAGACAATATAGTGTCTGATATATGAAGTTATTGAAAAAATGTGATGAAAAAATTCAGAAACAGATAAATCTTTTCTCACATTTCGGAAAAAGCTTAAACTTTAAAAATAGAAAATAATGGGGTATAACTGATCATGGAAGGAGAAACATATGAGTATAAATAATCTGGATTGTTCGATTCTAAATGAAGTAATAAAAAATGAAAAGATATTTCCCGGTGATCTGGTAAAAAAATATAATACTACTGACAGAAATATAAGGTACAAGCTGGATAATATTAATTTTTACCTGAATAAAGAAAAACTGCCTGTTATAAAAACGACATCCAAAGGTGAACTTTTTTTCAGCAGTGAAGACAGGAATTTACTGGGAAACAGTGCTTTTATTATAAAAAATGAAGATTATATTTTCAGCAAAGAGGAAAGGCAGAAGCTGGTACTCGTTTTTGTACTTCTGAATACAGGAGTTTTTACCATACAGTCTGTGCTGGATGAAATAGGCGTGAGTTTGTCTACATTGAAGAATGACATAAGAGAACTAAAGCAGATACTGGGAAAAAACGGTTTGAAGCTGGTACAGATAGCAAAAAAAGGATTGAAAATACAGGGCAGTGAGAACAGCATAAGAAGAATGGTATTGAATATTCTTCTGGAAAGCAGTATAGAATCATTTTCCCCAGATCAGAAGGATAAAATAGATGTTTTCAAGAGAACTTTGAAGCAGATATTTCTGAATTCATATGACGGAACCGGCAAAGAAAAAGAGGAGAAAGACAAACAGACGGATACAGCAATCAGGGAGTATCTCGAAAAGATAAACAGTGATATGAATGAGGAATTTTCAGATGTTTTACATAATTACATTATGAATTATCTCAGACTTACGATTATAAGAATAAAAAATAAAAAATATCTGAAAGAGGATCTTGATGATGTCTTATTTCTGGAAAATATAAAGGAATACAAAATTATAAAATCCCATATTGATATTTTGGAGGATAAAGCTGGTATAAATCTTACACCGCAGGAAATAATCAAAATAGTAGAAATATACATTGAAAATAAAAATTATGATGTAAATAATTCATGGAAACAGGTAAAGCAAATTCTGGAAAATCTCATATCAAAAGTATCATCTGATATAAATCTGGATATGACAAATGATCTCATCCTGCTGAATGACCTCATCTATCACATGAAACTTGCTGCATACAGAATCAAAAATAATATAAAGCTGAAAAACAGTATTTATAAAGAAGTAGAAGAGGAAGTTCCATATTTATTCAGCGTTGTAGAGAAAAGAGCAGCCGGATATGAGGGATATCTGGGAGAAAAGCTGAATAAAGATGAAATAGCCTTTATTACAATACATTTTAAAATGTCAATTGACAGAAATTATAATCTCGGCAAAAAAAGAGTGCTTATTGTATGCGGTCTCGGATATGGTACTTCAAAGCTTTTGAAAAAAATAATCAGTGAAGAATTCAATGTGGAGATAACAGATCTCATTCCGGTGTATCAGCTGGAAAAATATAATCTGGATAAAACAGATATAGTTCTTTCCACTGTGAAGATAACAGAACCGCTTGATAAACCGTATCTTACAATAAACACCATACCAAACCTTCAGGATAAAAAGAACATAGAGCAGCTGGGTATAAAAAGAAAAAATGCCAATAAAGAATACTATATGCAGGAGGTTCTTAAAATAATAAAAGAAAACTGTGATGTGAAAAATAACAGAGACCTAATAAAAGGACTTGAGAAATTATTCAGCACAGAAGATGAGAAAATAATGGAATCTCACAGAAAAAGTCTGCCGGAACTCCTTCCGCAGGGAAATATAAAAGTGGTAAACAGTGTAAAAAACTGGCAGGAAGCAATGGAAATATCGGGGCGTATTTTGGTGGATAACGGTTACGCAGAATGGGAATATGTGGAAAGTGTAATAGACATGGTCTATAAACACGGCACGTATATGGTTTTGAAAAAGAATTTCATATTGGGACACGGGAATTACCTTGAAAAAGTAAATAAAGCAGGATTGTCATTTCTTTATATAAAAGAAGGGGTGGAATTTCCGGAAAATCACTTTATTAATTGTGTAATTACATTATGCAGCCGTGATAAAAAGGAGCATACATTCGGACTTTTGGAACTGCACAGGGTTATAGAAAACTGTGATCTCTACAGAAAAATTTCCGGCATGAATTCCGGATACGAAATATACAAAGAGATAAAGTCCGGCTGGGAGAAAATTAAAAAATAGGAGGAGAACATGAGAGAAATTGACAAAGACCTTATTTTTATAAATATGAATTTTGAAAATAAAAGTGAACTGTTTAAATTTGTGGCAGAAGAATTAAAAAAAAGAGATTACGTGGAAGATACATATGAAGCGGCAATTAACGAAAGAGAGAGCCGGTTTCCTACGGGATTCCAGCTGAAAAATATGAATATAGCAATGCCGCATGCTGATCCTGTGAACAGCAGGGCAGACAAGCTGATTATCCTTACACTGGAAAAACCTGTAGAATTTCAGAATGCCGAGGATAAGGGAAGTCTTAATGTAAGTATAGTTTTTGGTCTGGTTTTTCATAACAGGGACAAACATATTGATTATCTGATGAGACTCTCGAATCTTATACAGGATTCCGAAAAGCTTGAAAAAATAAAAAAAGCCGGAACCAAAGAGGAAATCTATGATCTTTTAAATGAAATATTTAAATAAATCAAGGAGGAAAAATGGACAGAATGAAAAAGTATGTAAGAGAACTTACAGAACTACCGGGAAATTCAGGTTACGAAGATGAAGTGATCAAATATCTTTATGAAAAATTAAAAGATAAAGCCGATCATATAAAGGTGGATTCAATAGGGAATCTTACAGTAAAATTTAATTCATCAGGGAAAAGCAGTAAAAAAGTCATGTTATTCGGTCATATGGACGAAGTAGGACTTGTCATAAGAAAAATAGAAGACAGCGGATTTTTACGTATGGAAAAACTGGGTTCTGTAAACTTAAATACACTTCCCGGTCTGGTAGTGGAAATAGCAGGAAAGAAAGGGTCTGTCACAGGTGTGGTGGGTGTGAAGTCACACCACTATCTAAAGCCCGACGAAAAAGGAATTATCGGTTCTTATGAAAAACTCTATATTGATATAGGAGCATCTTCAAAGGAGAATGCACACGAACTAGGTATAGAAACAGGAGATCCGGTAACAATAAAAAGTAATTTTAATGAACTTGCCAACGGTCTTATAAGTAATAAAGCAATGGATGACAGGGCTCCGCTTGCGGCACTTTTATGTCTTGCCGAAGAGATCGGGAAAGAAAAACTTGATTATGAACTTTATATAGTTTTCAGTGTTCAGGAAGAGTTCAATATAAGGGGAATCCTGCCGGCAGTAAGGGAAATAAAACCTGATATAGCAATCGGGGTAGATGTTACGCCTTCATGTGATACACCGGAGCTTGCAGGATATTCAGATGTAGTAATAGGGAAAGGGCCGGGAATTACTTATATGAATCATCACGGCAGAGGAACCCTCGCAGGATATCTTCCCAACAGAAAATTTTCTGCTTATATGGAGGAGACATGCAGGGAAAATAATATCCCGTTTCAAAGGGAAGTAGCATTGGGAGTGCTTACAGAAACAGCGTATATACTTTTTGAGAACTCAAAGACAGTAACAGGGAGTATTTCACTTCCTACAAGATACACACACGCTCCTATGGAGGTAATAAGCATGGAAGACTTGGAGAATATGTACAATCTGCTGTATGCCTTTCTAAAAAAATATGATCCTGAAACGGAGTTTGGCAAAGACCAGTTATGTAAATAAAATCAAATAAAAGGAGAGAAGTAATATGAAAAGAATACTTGTGGCCTGTGGAACAGGAATGGCAACTTCTACAATGATTTCTGAAAAAATAAAAGGGATTCTTGAAGAAAGAGGAATTGATTGTGTTATAAACCAGTGCATTTTGTCAGAAATAGCTTCAAATGCATCAAATGTAGATTTAATTGTGACATCAATGAGGGTAGATGAAGAATATAATGCGCCGGTATTGCTGGGGACAGCCTTTTTAACAGGAATAAATGAAGAAGAGGCTACTGAGAAATTGTTGGAAATTTTATCTTAAGAAAAATAGAAGGAGGATAACATGCAAGGATTTATTAGTTATATTTTAAGTCTTGGAGGTATGGTTTTTGTACCTATAGTTCTGATTTTGGTAGCTCTACTTTTCAGACTGAGCTTCCTGAAATCAATAAAAGCCGGAGTAACAGCAGGTGTGGGATTTCTAGGGATGAACCTTGTGGTCGGAGTGGTAGTGCAGTATCTTAATCCGGCAGTAGATATTATGGTAAAAAGATTCGGGCTGAATCTTAGTGTAATTGATGTGGGGTCAGGTACTGCGTCAGGTGTAGGATATGCCACGGCAGTAGGAGCTTTGGTAATTCCGGTAATATTCATTCTGAATATAGTTCTGCTTCTTTTGAGACTCACTAAAACTATGAATATTGATATTTATAATTACTGGCATTATTCAATTACAGGGTCAATAGTTTATCTGATGACAGGAAGTCTTATCTTTGGTATTGTGGGAGCAATGTTTCATGCTGCGTTTTGTCTCATATCAGCGGATTTTACAGCCAAAAGGGTGCAGAATATAATAGGTATAGACGGAATATCAATATGTCAGGGTTACGGGGCAAGTACAGTACCTTTGTTTTATCTGCTTGAGTGCCTGTATAACAAGATACCGTTTATGAAAAACAAAAAGATAGACTCGCAGTTTATTCAGAAAAAATTCGGTATGATAGGTGACCCGGTGATAATAGGAATAGTTCTTGGTATTTTATTCAGCCTGCTTGCGGGATACGGTCTTAGAGATGCTTTGAACCTTATTATTGCAGTGGTGGGGATTATGATTCTGTTCCCTAGAATGATAAAAATAATAGTAGAAGGGCTTATGCCGATTTCAGAAGCAGCCAGAAAATTCTTTAATACTCATTTTCACGGAAAAGAGTTTTATATCGGGATGGATTCGGCAGTTACACTTGGGCATCCGACTACAATATCTGTGGGTATAATATTAATACCGATAATGATATTAATAGCTGCCGTACTTCCGGGAAATACAGTGCTTCCGCTGGCTGACCTTCCTTTTGCACCGTTTTTCATCTGTATGGCTACTGTAATACATAAGGGAGATATGCTTAGAACACTTATAAGTTCAATAATAAACATGGTAATAGTGCTACTCATAGCAAGCTATTTTGCACCTTACTTTACACAGATGGCTATAGACGGTAAACTGGGGCTTACACAGGGAGATGCCAAAATATCTGCACTGGCAGTAGGAAATGTTTTTGACTGGGTTATAACTCAGTTTATGAGATTCGGAATAATAGGAATAATATGTCTTTTGGCAGTAACAGCAGGTGCTGTATACTATAACAGAAAAAAGGCGCTTACAGATTAATGTTTTGTACAAATAACACAATATATAGGAGGAATAAAAATGAGTTGGTTAAAAGATGTAATAGGAACAGAAAAGGCGATAATAGCAATGTGTCATTTATTACCGCTGCCGGGAGATCCTTATTTTGATAAGGAAAAAGGAATGGCATATGTAATGGAGAAAGCAAGAGAAGACTTTCTGGCACTTCAGGAAGGCGGAGTGGATGCAGTTATGTTTTCAAATGAGTTTTCACTTCCTTATCTGACAGATGTAAAAACTGAAACTGTGGCAGCTATGGCAAGAATAATAGGGGAATTAAAACCTGAAATAAAGATTCCTTACGGAGTGAATGTACTTTGGGATGCAAAAAAATCGCTTGATCTTGCAGCAGCTACAGATGCGAAATTCGTAAGAGAAATATTTACAGGGGTATATGCAAGCGACTTTGGTATCTGGAATACAAATATAGGAGAGACTATAAGACATCAAAGAAGAATTGGTGCGGAAAATGTAAAGCTTCTGTTTAATATTGTTCCTGAAGCGGCTAAATATTTAGCAGACAGAGATATAAAAGATGTAGCGAAATCTACAATATTTAATAACAGACCGGATGCATTATGCGTATCAGGACTTACTGCGGGGAGTGAAACTGACTCTGCAATATTAAAACAGGTGAAGGATGTAGCAGGAGAAACAGTGATTTTTGCTAATACGGGAGTAAGACTGAATAATGTGGAAGAACAGCTTTCTATCGCAGACGGGGCAGTAGTGGGAACTACATTTAAGTATGACGGAAAGTTTGAAAATCATGTAGATAAGGCGAGAGTAAAAGAATTTATGGATAAAGTAAAGAATTTTAGAGCTTCAAAAGGTTTGTGATAATATGAAAATTCTTCCTTCAATAGCTTCTGCCAATCAATATAATATTGAAAAAGAGTTAGGCAGAATAGGGAGCAGATATTATGAAAATCTGCATATAGACATAGAAGACGGTAATTTTATCCCCAACATTACATTTGGTCTGAAAACTATGAAACAGATAAGGGAAAATTATAAGCTGCCTTTTTCGGTACACTTGATGGTAAGCAATCCTGAAAGCTATATAGATGAATTACAGAAACTGGGATGCTGTATAATTTTTATCCATGTGGAATCATGCGGATATTTAAGCGAACTGCTGAATAAAATAAAGTCTTTGGGAATAAAGGCAGGGATAGCATTAAATCCGTATTCTGACCTGAAAAATTATAAATATTTATTTGGAATAACTGATGCTGTAATGTTTATGACTTCGGAGCCGGACTTTAGGGGACAGATTTTTAATCCTGCGGTTTTGGAGGGTATAGAGGAAATCATTGGTGAAAAAAAATTTGAATTATGGGCTGACGGAGGGATAAAGGCAGAGCATATGGAATTTTTGGAAAAAAAGCAGATAGACTATGTGGTAATGGGAAGAGAAATATTTGACAGAGAGGATCCGGAGGATTTTCTGAAAAAAATAAATTTTAAATAAAAGAAGGCTGACTAAAAACAGGAATTAAATCTATAGGATCCTGGCAGATATATAGATTTAACCAAAAAATGCAATAGTTTTTTAGTCAGTCTTTTTCTTAATTATATAAGGTAATCTGAAAAAGTCAAGTAGAAAAGTAATTTATTTATATTGTCGGCGTAAAGAAACAGAAATAAAAAAAGATGTTTAAGATTATTTAATTTGTTTTCATAAATTATGATATAATAAAGTACATAAAAAATATAAAAAGAACCTTACGGAGATAAGATGAAAAAAATAACAGTTATGTTTATATTAATATTAGTCCTTAGTTCTTGTGTTTTCAAAGCTGATTTTGATGAAAACTACTGGAAAGGTACAAATGATTTTTATATGGTTTTCGATATGTCAAAGTCATTTGACGACAGCAAGGCATTATCATCATTTGAAATGTTCGGGATATCACGCAGACGTACAAAGATGGCAAAAAATATCATAGAATCCAAAAAACTGTCAGGACTTTCTAAAGATGAGGTAACAGCTGTTTTGGGAGTCGGGAATACACAATTTATTATCGGTGAAGGATATCAGGGTAAAAACGGTTATTCAAACAGTCTTCAGTATGTTATTGATGCAGAGAAAAGAGGATTTCAGTTTTATGGTGAGAGCGGGATAAGGCGGAAATATATGGTGGTATTTTTAGATAAAGATAACATAGTTGTTTCTGTGGATATAATTAATCAAAAATATTGAAATTATTTATAAAAGATGTAAGAATTTAATTGGACATTTGTATATTAACGTTTAATGTGTCTGGGCAAGAGAAGTATCTCGGAAAAAGCCGCGGTGTTTTGACAAATCATCCTGAATGTCCGGAATTACTGACTTTAAGAAGCAGATAAAAAAATATGTTCTTATATTATAATTTATGGTATGATAAATAAAAAATAAATTTATGAGGCTGATAATATATGTTTATGAGAGAAGATAACCATCTTGCATTTGTGGATTTTAATAATAAGCCGCATACATATGCAGAATTAATGTCGAATATAAAAAGGTTTTCTAATGTATACGACGAACTTAATGGTGAAAATGTACTTATACTAATGGAAAACAGACCGGAATGGCTGTATGCCTTTTTTTCAATATGGAATAATAAAGGCGTGGGAGTAGCAATTGATGCTAACAGCAATCCCGATGAAATGGCATATGTAATAAATGATGCCACACCAAAAATAATATTTTGTTCGAACGAAACTAAAGGAAATATGGAGAAAGCCCTCGGGAAAATAGATTCTCTGCCGGACAGCGTAAAGATAATAAATGTAGATGACATAAAAGCAGAGGAAATAGAGGAAAAGCCGGGAGAATACAGGGTTCCGGGAAAGGATGATACAGCAGCTATGCTTTATACATCAGGAACTACCGGAAATCCAAAGGGTGTAATGCTTTCATTTGAAAATCTGATGTCAAATATGGAAGGAATAATAGCAAGGGAAATTATAACAGATGTGGATCAGACACTGGCTCTGCTTCCGTTTCACCATGTACTGCCCTTAATGGTAACCTTAGTGGTAATGCATTCAGGTGCTTCGATAGTTTTTGTTTCAAAAATAGCAAGTAAAGAAATGCTTGAGGCACTTGGAAGAAACAGAGTTACAATAATGGTGGGAGTCCCGAGAGTGTATAAGCTTCTCGGAGATGGTATAAAGGCACAGATAGACAGCAGTTTTTTAGCAAGAAAGATATACAATTCAACAAAATTTATAAAATCAATGAAGATAAGAAAAGCTATTTTCGGAAAAGTACATAAGAAACTGGGGAATAATCTGAAACAGCTTATTTCCGGAGGGGCAAAACTGGATGTAGAAGTCGGGGAAATATTCGAACGGCTTGGTTTTTACGTAACTGAGGGCTACGGGCTGACTGAAACGTCTCCGATTATTGCTGTAGCTACAATAAAAGAACGAAAACTCGGAACAGTGGGAAAACTTCTTCCAAGAACAGAAGTGAAAATAGTAGAGGAAGAAATATGGATAAAAGGGCCTCAGGTAATGAAAGGCTATTATAAAAAACCTGATAAGACAAAAGAAATAATAACTGAGGACGGATGGCTGAAAACAGGAGATATAGGTGATCTTGACAGTGAGGGATATCTTACTGTAAAAGGACGTAAATCCAGCATGATAGTTTTATCAAACGGTAAAAATATTGATCCTGAAGCTATAGAAACCAAAATACAGGCAATAAGTAAAAATCTGATAAAAGAACTGGGGATTGTAGCGAAAAATGAAAAGTTGAATGCTATAGTAGTGCCTGATCTTGTAGAATTCAGAAAACAGGGTAAAAATAATATACAGCAGTACATAAAAGAGATAATCGAGGACTATAATCTTGAAGCAGCCAGTTACAGAAAGGTTTTACATTTTAAGCTGGTGGAAGAAGAGCTGCCTAAAACAAGGATCGGGAAGTTAAAAAGATTTATGCTGCCGGATATTCTTGATGACAAAGCAGAAAAGAAAGAGAAGGTTCCTGAACCTGATACAAACGAGTATAAAGTATTAAAGGATTATGTGAAAAAGCTAAAAGGCTTTGAGCCGGGGCCTGATGATAATCTGGAACTGGAAATAGGTCTTGATTCGCTTGATAAAGTAGAACTGCTTGCATATATAGAAAATAGTTTCGGACTGAAACTGGATGAAGGGAAGTTCTCGGAAATTTCTACATTAAGAAAACTTTCAGAATATATAAAAGAACGTGCAACAGAATTTTATGAAAAAGAAGTAAACTGGAGTGAGATTATAGAAGAAGTACCTGTAAGAAAAACAAACTCAGGATGGATAGCAAGGGCATTCAGACTTCCTATTCTATTGATACTGAAATTGTATTTCAGACTGAAAACAGTGGATAAGAAAAAGCTTACAGGCGAACAGGTAATTTTCGTATCAAATCATCAGAGCTTTATAGATGCATTAGTGGTAGCAGGGGTATTTCCGGCAAAGATACTGAAAAAAACATCTTTTCTTGCAATTGATCTTTATTTCAAAAAAGGTCTTATGAAATACATAGCAGAAAATGCAAATATAGTCGTCATAGATATAAATAATAATATAAAGCACACAATAGAAGAGATAACAAATGCACTGAAACAAGGAAGAAACATTTTGATTTTTCCTGAAGGTGCAAGAACAAAAGACGGCAAAGTAAGCCAGTTTAAAAAAGTTTTTGCTATTCTTGCGAAAGAATTAAATATCAGTGTTCAGTGTATCGGGATAAAAGGAGCATTCGAGGCATATTCAAGATATACAAAGTTTCCTAAACCAAGAAAAATAGAAGTAAAAGTACTGGAAAGATTCTCCCCCGAGGGAAGTTACGAGGATATCGCAGCAAAAGCAGAAAATATAATAAGAGAATATGTAGAAAATTAGAAAATAAATAAACAGCCGGATTTTATATTCCCGGTTGTTTTTTAGTTTTGGAGATATGCTTACAAGCTAAAGAACAGGCTTAGAGAGAGAATTTTTGTTTAGATTTGACATTATGGTGATAAATTGATAAAATACACTTGTTATTCTCAAGAAAGGTGTGATTTTGATGAGAGAAAATATTTTAATTAATAAGATAATAAAAGAAAAAAATGAAAGCATAGTTACAGAATTATTGTTAATAGTTTTTGGCGCAATTTTTCTGGGTATGACTGCAAGAATTACAATAATGCTTCCATTTACGCCGGTACCAATTACAGGGCAGACATTTGGTGTTCTTATGATCGGATTGGTTTACGGAAGAAAATTAGGATTGAAAACTATAGGAGCATATATTGCCGCAGGTATGGCAGGACTTCCGCTTTTTGGAACAGCAGGACCAAGTCTTCTGTTTTTGAAACCCACAGGAGGATACCTTATAGGATATGTTTTCATGGTTTTAATATGCGGTTACCTGACTGAAAAAGGATGGGGGAAATCTTATGTTAAAACTCTTGCTATGATGCTGCTTGCTGAAACAGTAATGTACTTTTTCGGTCTGATACATTTATCTTTTTTTGTAAAAGGAAATGTACTTGAAATGGGACTATACCCGTTTATAATAGGTGACTTAGTGAAGATGGCACTGGTAACTTTTTCAGTTCCAAGTGTATGGAAAGCAGTGGATTCTTTCAAAAAATAACAAAAAAATGAAAAAAATTTTTCTCCGGGAAGCATTGAATTTATTGGTTTTGATGAAACAGAATGCCATTTAATGTTAAATTAAATAAGAAATCTGTTGACATCTGAAGCTAGATACTATATAATACTTCTTGTCTGTGTGCCTTGGTGGCGAAATCGGTAGACGCACAGGACTTAAAATCCTGTGGTGAATATCACCGTGCCGGTTCAAGTCCGGCCCGAGGCACCATCGGAGTAACACATGTTGTTGAGTAAATGGAAAGAGAGAATACTTTGACGCGGAGTAGAGCAGTCTGGTAGCTCGTCGGGCTCATAACCCGAAGGTCGTTGGTTCAAATCCAGCCTCCGCAACCAATAAAATACAACACTTATATGCGGGAGTAGCTCAGTTGGTAGAGCGTCAGCCTTCCAAGCTGAATGTCGCGAGTTCGACCCTCGTCTCCCGCTCCATAAGAGCCATTAGCTCAGTCGGTAGAGCACATGACTTTTAATCATGGTGTCACTGGTTCGATTCCAGTATGGCTCACCAAAATAATTTTGTGCCTGTAGCTCAGTTGGATAGAGCAACGGCCTTCTAAGCCGTGGGTCAGGAGTTCGAATCTCTTCAGGCACGCCATACAAAATTATGGATCCGTAGCTCAGGTGGTTAGAGCACTCGGCTCATAACCGAGTGGTCACTGGTTCGATCCCAGTCGGATCCACCATTTGCACCCTTCGTCTAGTGGTTAGGACACCGGGTTTTCATCCCGGCAACAGGGGTTCGATCCCCCTAGGGTGTACCAAGGTTATAATATATTGGTGCACAGCACTAATGTTGAAGATAAATATTCGCTGTTTGGATTTACGGCGATTTTTTTTGTTTAAATTCTTTTCTTTTCCTTCCTGTTAGTTTTGGAAATTCATATTTTATCTCTATTCAATTTTTTATAAAATTACATTTTGATCATAGAAAATGAAATAACTATTTATTTTGTTGTTAAAGAGGATACTGTGTTTTTGTGTCCGTCAGTCTGGCTGCATGTTAGAAAATGTCTAAAAATGGCGTTTTTTTTAATCTGAGAGGATGAGAGAACAGTGTTTGCAGATATTTTAGAAAAGGATTATGGGGATCAGCCTGAATTTATGCGGTAAACGGAAATTTTTATTGAAGATATGAAGAGAATAGATTAGAATATCAGAAAAGTACTGTTTATTCAGGAGGGATAATGGTAAGTAAAAAAGGAAAGCGTTTATTAAAGACAAAGCACGGAATATTTTACTGGTATGTGAAAAATGACTGGTATAGTGTAGGAATAACAGAGGGGAATTCTTACGGACTTACACTTTATATAGCATCTGATAACAGAAAAGAAGCACTGCATTATCTGATAGGCAGTGATTTTGTGACTATAAGTGCGAGTAAAATTTTTTTTGGAAAAGATTTTAAAGGATGGCAGAGAATAAAATGTCCGGTCTGGAGTAAAGAAATAATTACACCCGGTATAGTGGAAAAGATAATAAACTGGCATATGGAGGATAATAAAGAAATTATCAGGACAGATTATACAGGAAAAGTTTTATAAAATAGAATTATATCAGAAATTTATTTGACAAAAAAAATGTGTTGAGATAGAATTATAGAAGATGAAATCATTCTTGAGTATTATATTTTAAAGAGAAATATTTTAGTATGATTTTGTTACGGAAATACTAATTCTAAAAAATTCAGGAGGCAGTCAGAATGAAAAATACATGGAAAGAATTGCTGGAAGAGGAAAAGGAAAAAGAATATTTTAAAAATCTGGAAGAATTTTTGGATAAAGAATATGAAACAATTGATATTTATCCTGAAAGAAAAAATCTTTATAATGCATTGGATTTGACCAGTTATGAAGATACAAATGTGATAATTCTGGGGCAGGACCCATATCATGGACCGCATCAGGCACATGGTCTGAGTTTTTCCATAGAGTCGGAAAAAGCAAAATTTCCTCCTTCACTTCGTAATATGTTTAAGGAACTGAAATCAGATCTTGATATAGAAAGAACGGAACGTAATCTTACAGATTGGGCAAAGCAGGGAGTACTGCTTTTGAACACGGTGTTAACAGTGCAGGCTGGGAAAGCAGCTTCTCACAGAAAAAAAGGCTGGGAAATTTTTACTGATACTGTTATAAAAAAGCTGAATGATAAAGATGAACAGGTGATTTTTGTACTTTGGGGCGGGGATGCCAAAAAGAAGGTTCCTTTAATCACGAACCCTAAACATAAGATAATAGAAGGAGTTCATCCGAGTCCTTTATCTGCACATACAGGATTTTTCGGGAGTAAGCCGTTCAGCAAGATAAATGAATATTTGAAAGAGGCTGGAAAAGATACGATTAACTGGTAATTTTGAATTTTTAATTATAGAATTTTTTGGTAATTTATATAGAAAGCAGGGGAAATATCTTAAAAATCCCTGTTTTTTTATTTTGAGATCAAATGTTTTCAGGTATTGAAGGAGATGTTGGAACGCTGAATTTAAAGGCTTTGAGTGGAAATGGGAATTTTTTTTCTTTTTTTTCTTGACATCATGCTTATTTTTTGGTATATTATATGGGTTCTGTTAAGTATTATGTAGAACAGAGAGATGGAAGAATGTCCGAATTGGCTAAGGAACCGGTCTTGAAAACCGGCGAAACCGCAAGGTGTCTGGGTTCGAGTCCCAGTTCTTCCGCCATTTATGCCCAGATAGCTCAGTCGGTAGAGCAAGGGACTGAAAATCCCTGTGTCCGTGGTTCGATTCCGCGTCTGGGCACCATATGTATCTACAGACTATCAAAAAAATCTTATTTTAAAAGGCTTTCAGAGTTTTCTAAAATAAGATTTTTTATTTGAAAATCTAAAAATACGAATTTTATATTAAAAAAATAGCTTTTCAATGGAAAAAGTACCCAGACTATTAAAAAAAGATGCCCTATTTTAGGCATCTTTTATATATTTAATTTTATGTTAAATTGTAATGGGGCTTTTGAAATTAAAATTATTTCATTAATTAACATCCTGAAAATTTCATTTAATTCAGTTATTTCATCATCTTTTATATTTTTAATAACATTTCTAAGGATTTCAATGTTGTCCATCTGGTTATTTTTTTTATCTTCAAAGGCAATGATAGAGGAAAACTTTTTTATATTTTGATTTTCTAAATCTATTTTATTATCAATTCTTTTTTTAGATTTTACGAATTCATTTTCTGTTAGTAGATTTTTTGTAAGTAAATCTATAAGTTTTAACTTTTCGTCTTCGAAAGAAGAGATTTTTTTATTTGAGATATTTATTTTTTTTTGCATATTGATTGTGTTATCGGCAGTAACCATACTATTAAGCTTTTCTAATTCTGTCATTTGCATTAATCTTTTAAGAATTTCTTTTTCTATTTTAATTGTACTTATGGCTTTATTACAGATGTTACATTTATAGTTATTAAATCCCTTACTGCAGGTTGATTTATACATTTTTCCACCACAATGACATTTTAAGATTCCAGAAAATAAAAGACCATTAGTTTTTATTATATTGTTTTGAGAAATCAAATCTTGAACTGTATCAAAAATATCTAAATCTATTATGGCAGGGTGTCTTCCCTCAAAAATATTTTTAAATTCTTTATGCCTTTTATAGGTATTTGTATCAATGTTATTTTCCTGTTTTCCATAGGGTAATTTACCAATGTAAAATTTATTTGAAAGCATAAATTTTATACTAGAAATATTTCTGTGGTATTTTTCAGCAACTTTTTTTAAAGATCTGTATTCAATATAATCTAAAAAGATATTCTTTAATATATAGGCATTTTCCTCATCAGGAATTATGTTATTATTATTATCTTTCGTATATCCAAAAGGTAGTGTTCCCCCTTGCCAGATACCATCTTTTGCTCTAGCTAGTTTATTAGATTTTGTTCTGATAGAAATTTGTTTTCTTTCAAATCCGGCAAGCCCACTCTGAATGTGAAAAAAAAGCATGCCTGTAGGTGTTGTGGTATCTAACTCCGGTTGTGAAATAGGTATGAATTTTATTCCTTTTTCGTTTAAATCGAATACAAAATTAATAAGAGTTTTTGAAGTTCTTGAAACTCTGGAAATTTCAAATACAATGAGGACATCAAAAGATTTTTTGTGTATTTCTTTCATTAATTCTAAGAATCCAGGACGATCATCTTTTCCACCGGATTCTACATCTGAAATAACTCTTTTTATATGGTAGCCTTTTGAGATAGCATATTCTTGAGTTTTTATTATTTGATACTTTAGACTTTCATTATCTTCCTGCATGGTTGTGCTAACTCTGGCATATATTATGCAGTTTTGCATTTGCTATCCTTTCTTTGCTCTTGCTTTTCATATAGTTTTTTTATTTTGAAAATAATTATATTTAAGTTTTGATTTTCCATAATTATCAACCTCATTTGAATAATTTTATTTTTTGTGTTATAGTTTTATCGTTAGTTTTCATCGAGACAGTTTTTAGTCTGGCCAGATTATCGCTGTCTCTTTTTTCATATATAAATTTACTTTTCTGATCCAATACTTTTATAAACTCCCACAGTTTTAAAATATAGCTATCAGGTTTATTGAATTTAATGTCAGTAAAAATAAATATTATAATTGTAATGAAAGCAATTAACATCCAATTTTGACCTAAAAAGCTTCCAGTATACCATTTAAATATTTCTGTATTTCCAATGTAGATACAGATTTTTTCTATCATTTTACCATCTCCTATTTATTATTTTATTTTAACCCAAGTATCAAACATATTTCATTTACCAAAGTAAATAAAAAATATAAAAAAATATATATTTTGTGTTTATTTATTTGATTATATAAAAAAAATTTACCAAAGTCAAGATAAAAAAATAAAAAAATTTACCAAAGTCAAAAAAATATAATATAATAAGATGAGGTAAGGAAGGAGAAAATATGAAAAAACAATCTTTGGGAGAAGTTTTGAGAGAAGCTAGAGAAAGAAAAGGTTACTCGTTTGAAAAGCTTTCACTGTTAATGAAAAGTCAAGGTGTCAAAATTTCAGAAAGTGGTTTATATAAGATAGAAAGTGGAAAAACTAAAAGCCCTGATATAAAAATATTGAAAAAATATTGTGAGATTTTTTCTTTAGATTTTAATATTGTATTTAAGTTAGCAGGTATAGATTTGACTGAACTATCGGAATTAATGAAGCTAAGAAATGAGAATGAAAAAATTGAAATTCCATTATATGGGAGTGCTAGTGCAGGAAATGGTTTTTTAAATTTAGATGTAGAAATTGGAAAGTTCGAAATTCCTGAAAAAGATTATAGAGAAGATTATTATGCGGTTAAAGTTGTAGGAGAGAGTATGGTCGGTAGTAATGGTATAATACCAAATGGATCAATTGCCTTAGTTAATCCTAATTGTTTAGAATATAATGATTATAATAAAAAAATATTTATATTTACATATAAAGAAGAAACTTATATAAAACAAGCTATTGTTGATGAGCAAGATATACTTAGATTGAGGTCTTTTAATTCTGAATATCAAGATGTGATTGTATTAGATGAAAATGAATTAATATGTCATGGTAGGGTAATAAAAATATATTATAATGCTATTTTTTAATCATTCGTATCAATCTCATATTAAGATATAAGAAATATTAAGAAGGAGAGAATGATGAAAATATGTGAAGTATTAAAAAATGCTAGAGTATCGAAAGAATTATCATTGAGGCAAATTGAAACTAGATTAAAAGGAAGAGGTATGAATTACACACATACAAATATAAAAAGAATAGAAGATGGAGAATTTGAAAAAGTTCCTGTTATTGTTTTAAGTGCTTTATCAGAAATATATAATTTGGATAAAATAGAAGTTTTTAATATGGCAGGGGCTAATTTATCACCAATGAAAAAAAAGGAACTGAATGTTTTTTTGAATGAAGCAAGTTCCTTTTTTTATGATGAAACAATTGATGAGGATGATAAATTAAAGTTTTTAATGGGTTTTCAAGAAATATACTTTAAAGCAAAGTTTTTCAATAAAAATTAAATTTTAGAGTATTGAAAATAAATAGAGAAATTAATTGAAGGATATATCAGAAAAATTATTTATAACTGATGTGATATTTAAATATAGATGTAGTTTAACGATAGGGAGGTATAAAATATTTTTTTTACAAATATATTTACTTTAGTAAATAAAAGTGTTATAATCGCACTGAGGTGGTGAAATTGGATTACAAAGATGTAAAGAAAATTTTAATAGAGAAAGACTTGAAATTAAAAGATTTGATATATAAATTGCCGAAAAAGAATGGTGAAGTATATACAACAAAAGCAGGAATAATAAATGCATTAAAACACAGTAAGGATAAAAAACAAAATTGCAAACGTGCAGTTAATTTTTTAATACAAATATAATTTACTTTGGTAAATAAAAAAGGGGGGGTGATGAAATGCTGAATACAATATTATTGGGAATTATAGCAATAGAACTAGGGATAATAGTTTGGAATACTAGGAAGAAGAAAACCACAGAAAATTCAATAAATGCTGTAATGGATAAGATTAATTTGGGCTTGAGTAAGACGAAAAAGCGCGTTTCATTTTAATTTAGATTAGGCTTTATGTCTGGAAGAATCAATATTGAAAAAATTCATAGAAAGGAAAGTAAAAAAAAAGAAAAAGAGTTTATAGAAGTATTAATTAATGTTATAGAAAGCTGGGTTAAATTAATAAAGGGTGTGTAGAGATTTATTTATTATTAAAATTTGAAAGTTTCTATGAGGAGCTCTTTAAAATTATTTGGACAAGATTTTAATACAGTATGTCTAGAGGTTTGTCCCACCTCTAATTATGGTATGGTAGTTTAACAGGTAAAACGTCAGCCTTCAAACTGGTGTTCTTGGTTCGAATCCAAGTCATGTCGACTAATAAAATAAAGGAGGAATAAATGAAAAGAGACAAATATGGAGATTTAGAGTTAGAAAAAAAGGATTATTTGAAAATAGGTATAGGGATTCTAGTTTTAATTGGAATAGTAATATCTTTACCATCTATTTTTACTGTAAAGACAGGAGAAACAGCAGTGATAACAAGGTTTGGGAAAGTAGTTAGAACTGAACAGGCAGGACTAAATTTCAAAGTTCCGCTAATAGAGAAAAAAACAAAAATAGAAACAAGAGAACAGAAAATTCAATCAAAATTTTCTGTATCATCAGAAGATATACAGTCAATAGATACAGAAATAGCAGTTCAATATAGGATAGTAAATATAATGAAGTTGTATGAAGACTTTAAAAATGATTATAAGCCAAGACTTTTGGAGCCGAGAATATCAGAAATAGTACAGGCAAATACAGCTAAATATACAATAGAGGAAGTTGTAGAAAAAAGGCAGCAATTATCCCAAGACATCTTCAATAATCTGAAAGCTGATCTGGAACCATATGGAATTCAAGTGACAAAAGTGTCGATAATAAATCATGATTTTTCAGATGCATTTGAAAAGGCAATAGAAGCAAAGAAGGTGGCACAGCAAAATGCAATGAAAGTGGAGATAGAAAATCAGCAAAGAATAAAAACTGCAGAAACAAATTTGAAATTAAAAGATTTAGAAGCACAGGCAAATCAAAAATTAACTGAATCTCTGACACCATCAGTATTAAGAAAAATGTATATTGATAAGTGGGATGGAAAACTCCCAAAAGTGCAGGGAAGTAATAGTATTGTAAATATACCTATAGATGACAAGCAATAGCTTGTTATCTTTTATGGAATAGTAGCATAATGGCAAGTGCTGCCTTGGTTGGTGAGTTCAGGTTCGATTCCTGACTATTCCAAAGTTATATATAACAAACATAGCTGAAACTATTGTTTGATTTTCTAAGGAGACTGTATGTGGTGTTAGTATGAAAAAGTGGACACAAAAATCTTGATTGTGTAAACTAATTGAGAGAAGGCAGGTGTCCGAAATG